>NIVA01000196.1:4299-7099 GCA_002254335.1 Bacteroidetes bacterium 4572_114
CTTGTTTCAAAACTTTCGGCCAGGCTGCAACAAGCCAGGCGTTGAAGTCCATCACTGGTAATAACTTCTACATTTATAGGGTTGATGGCCGAAATTGAACGGGCATCCTGTTTTCCGGTCACCACAATTTCATCAAGGTCCCCGGCCCGGGCGAGGGTTATTTCAATAATTTTATTGTCATCAGCAATGGCAACAGTATCCGATTTATATCCAACATAACTAATAACAATCTCGTTGAATTGATCATCCGTTTTCTCCAATTCAAAATAACCCGATCCGTCTGCAACAGCACCAACATCAGTATTGAGCCATTGTACCGTTGCAAAAGGCAATGGCTCTTTTTTGTTTTCACCGTTCAGACCTTTTACATAACCCTTGATAATAGGGTTTTGGGCAAAAAGCTGAATTGAGAATAATATGAATAGAAGGGCGATACCTGGTCTCGTTAGCATAATGGTTTGATATTTAAAGGTTCTGCCACATTTTTAGTGGAACTAAATGCTGCTTTTTAGACCGGACTCACTATATTATTATTATCGCATTGAAGCATTCATTCATTTTAGCATTTTAGGGATATTCCATTAAGTTTACGGAACTCACAAAAAAACTACCTCAACAATTTATTAATATTATCACGCAAACCTTTATTGAACTTTTCGGCATTGTAAAGTGAATTTTCAAATGCAAAATCGGTTAAGTTTTTGGTGGTTTCTTTACCTTTTTTTACCTTTGTTAAAAACAGGGAGGGACCATCAGCCTCATACTTTTCAATTATTTCCTTATCGGCATCACCTTCAAAATTGATACTTTTAAAAGAGATTGTACCATCCTTCAATTCATCCGCGAAATAATTCTCCAGGACATAATTGGTGTTTTCTTCAATCGACATGCAGGTGTTACATCTTTCGGTACGGTGAAAGTAGTAGATATCGATTTTGGTTTTGTTGGATTTGGCTTTCTTGTCCTGGCCAAAAACAAATACGGAAAGCAATATTGCAAAAAATAGCAGGGTTGTTTTTTTCATTTGTGTAGATTTGATTTATTACCTATTAATTATTCATTGTTCGCTGTTCGTGAAATTGCGAACAAAAATCCATAAAAAAAAATTAACAGCCAAGAAAATCCTTAAAAAGTTTTTGTGCCTCGGCCCAGGCTTCATGGTTCAGGCAATATCTGATTTTTGGTGGTTCAATTTCACCCTGAATCAGACCGGAGTTCTTAAGCTCTTTAAGGTGTTGAGAGAGAGTGGATTTGGCGATGGGCAGGATGTTGGTAAGATCACCGCTGTAACAGCAGTTTTGTTTCGAGAGCAGTTCCAGCACATACATGCGGATGGGATGCCCCATGGCTTTGGCATAGCGGGCTGTCTTTTTCTGATGGTCGGATGTTATTTCGCTAGTGTCCATAATGATTCGGTAATTGGCGGACGAAATTAATGCTTTTTAAAAAAAACAATACATAAAAAATTACCGTGTAAAAAAAGGTTGTATCAATATTGGAACAGGTTTATTGTAGTTTTGATGTCGTAAATTGAAATTTTCGGAAACGAAAACCATTACTTCGGAAAAACAAAAAGGTGAAAATCGAGAAAGCATACAACCATTGGGCTGGCCAATACGACACCAACAAAAATAAAACCCGTGACTTAGACAAGCGTGCAACTATTGAGACACTCTCGAAATTCGATTTTAATACTGTGGTGGAACCGGGCAGCGGGACCGGGAAAAATACCGAATGGCTCATCACCAGGGCTGAACAAATTCTTTGTCTTGATTTTTCGCAGGGAATGTTGGATAAAGCAGCAGAAAAGATTACCAGTCCACAAGTTAAGTTTATTAAAACCGACCTGAACCGTGATTGGGCTGTCCCAAACGAATTTGCAGATTTGATTACCTGCAACCTCACCCTGGAGCACATCAAAAACCTGGATTTTATTTTTAATCAGGCTTATCTGAAATTAAAGCCAGATGGGAAGTTTTTTATCTGTGAGTTACACCCGTTTAAACAATATACCGGAAGTAAAGCTAAATTTGACACTGAAGGTGGGACAGAAGAACTGTAGGTTTTTGTGCATCATATTTCAGAATATCTGGATTGTGCCCGTAAAAGTGGGTTTCAATTGATAGAATTGAAGGAGTGGTTTGATGATTCAAATACGGCCAAAATCCCCCGGTTGATTTCTTTTTTGTTTGAGAAGTAGGGGAGGGGGAGGGTGTCGGTTGTCGGGTGACGGGTGAGGGATGACGGACATAAGAAGACAGTAAGATACAACCTCCAATCACGGATCCCATATTGGTGGGACTTCTCCGAACGAGAGGAAACCTACCTACCGGACAATGCTCAACATCAATCACCGGATACCGGACACCGGACATCCATCCCCTAACCTCTTTCCCCATACCTTCAGATAGAAAAATGCCATCATCCGTAACCATAAACTACTATTAATTATTATTAAATACTATTTAATTATGTTTTATCATATTTAATATTACTTTTGCCTGTTTAATACATGAGTTCAGTCAAGAAGCAGATATTTTGGTGAATAGTTGTCAGACAGTTTAGGTTAAAAGTCAGATATATAAAATACTTTAGCATCAGTGTGTAATTTAGAAGATAACTGTCTGACAGCTTCTTAGACCGGACTCATAATAAACTAATAAATTCAAAGCTATATGAACACAATTCCAGGATTACTCTCGGTATTTGGTGTCTTTCAGGACAAGGACGCTTATTTTGAAATGTTAGGCCAAAAGAACCGCCAACTAAAAACAGTGCTTTACCAGACATTGATTATTTT
>NIVA01000197.1 GCA_002254335.1 Bacteroidetes bacterium 4572_114
AAGGGTTGCCACATTCGGGCGCGGGCTTTGGGAAGGGCCGCTTGCGGAATAATCTTCGACAATCTATCTAAAAGCGGAGGCTTTTTCTTGGGGCGGCTGAACCAGGCTTTCCGTTCTACCCGCCTTGCACCGGCTGTATTTTTGTAAAGGTGGTGCGGGGTCTTCGTACCTCAGCCTCCGCCCACCAACAAAAATATCAGCCGCTGCTTCAACGGGGTGCCACTCCAATCCTTGCCGCATCATCTCACGTTCAAACAGCTTAAACACTTTATTATAGATTAGACCTTCCAGGTTTTTAAAACCTGGAAGGTCTTTTTTAGTTAATTGGAAAAATCAACCAGTATGATATCAAAAATTAATACCGAATTGGCCGGGATACCTTCGTGGGCATTACTTCCATAACCCAGGCGGGACGGTATGAAAAAAGTAGCTGATCCACCTTTTTTCATAAGTGGTATGCCTATTTGCCACCCTTCAATAAGGCGTTGCAATTGAAAAGATTTGGGGGCATTTCCCGGGGTTTCGTCAAAAACATTACCGTTGGTAAGGCGGCCTTCGTAAAGGACTTCAACCGTTGAATTTTGGTCGGGATGCCCACCACTGCCTTCATCTGTTATAACATAATACAAACCTGATGGGTCACTCTCTGCATCAATATTATGCTGGTTAAGGTAATCCTGGATAATCTGATCGTCCAATTCAGCCTGGTTATCATCATCATCCTTACTACATGCCGCAAACAATACGGCCATTAATCCCAATAAAATTAAATTTCTAATTTTCATAATTTATTTTTTAATCAAAATATTTCACTACCTATTTTACCCGTCAAATCAATAAACACTAAAACCGAAACCTCATTTTTCTTTTGACGTTTCCAAGTCCTCGTGGACGTTGGAAAGTCAGGGAAATTTCCTGTCCAATGACTCACCCTCCAAACCCGAAACCCATAACCCACAACATTTCAGGTGCTGATTTGGGCTGGTTTGCATTGATTATGTTTTGGGTTTTATAAGTATCATCTACGTCAATCCACGTTTGCTTTTGTTTTTATCCGTATCATCTGCGTCAATCCGCGTCTGTTTTTTCGCAACACACCCCCCCTAAATCCCGCCCCTGGCATAGGGAGAGGCCTTTTGGTCGGTGAACTTATTTTCAATGAACTTAAAATATCCGGTCAACGCTATCATCGCTGCATTGTCGGTAGTAAATTCAAAAGGTGGAATAAAAACCTCCCAGCCCAATTCCCCTTTCATTTGGGCCATCGATTTCCTTAATCCCGAATTAGCAGAAACACCACCGGCAATAGCAATTTGATTGATATGATGTTTTTCTGCTGCCATTTTTAGTTTTTTCATCAAAACTTTAATAATTGTATATTGCATCGAAGCGCTCAGGTCGCATTTGTTTTGTTCAATAAAATCAGCATCCACCTTGAGCTTATCGCGAAGAAAATATAAAAATGAAGTTTTCAATCCACTAAAGCTGTAATCCAAACCTGGGACACGTGGTTCGGCAAATTCAAATGCGCCCGGGTCTCCATCCCTTGCCAGTTGATCTATTATTGGGCCTCCCGGATAAGGCAATCCCATTATCTTAGCTGCTTTATCAAAAGTTTCCCCGGCAGCATCATCTATTGTTTTTCCAATAACTTCCATAAGAAAATAATCCTTGACCAGCACTATTTGAGTATGTCCACCCGAAACGGTGAGGCACAGAAATGGGAAATCCGGCACGATAAGATCCTTACCTGGATAGCTGATAAAATGTGCAAGGATGTGAGCCTGCATGTGGTTCACTTCAATGAGGGGGATATTCAGTCCAAGTGCAAACGCTTTTGCAAAAGATGTGCCTACAAGCAGCGACCCAAGCAATCCCGGGCCTCTGGTAAACGCGATAGCATCGAGCTGTGACTTGTCGATACCGGCAAGTTGTAGTGCCTGGTGTACCACGGGGATAATATTCTGCTGATGCGCCCTTGAGGCCAGCTCGGGCACAACCCCGCCAAATTTCTCATGTACGGCCTGGTTAGCAACTGCGT
Source organism: Bacteroidetes bacterium 4572_114 (assembly GCA_002254335.1). Classification (GTDB taxonomy): domain Bacteria; phylum Bacteroidota; class Bacteroidia; order Bacteroidales; family 4484-276; genus 4484-276. Next base: position 2,042 of record NIVA01000197.1, read on the forward strand.
TGGAACGGATAACAGTATTTTCAATTACCGCCGCCGAGGTATCATCACACGAAGATTCTATGCCGAGTATCAAGGCCATTTTATTATAATAATATGCTACAAATAAAAAAGTTGGCAAATGTAGATAAAAATGGTTGATGATGAAAAGGAATGTGAACAGAGATTGATGATCAACGATTGATAAATTTTGATTTATGGAACAGGCCCGACATCATCTGAAGAATAATGGAAACATCAAAAAAAAAATGATAAGATTAAAAAATATTAAAAGAAAGTTGGTCACATTAAGAAATGTGTTTACTTTTGCACCCCTAAAAAATTCATAGGGAATATAAAAATGGCAAAGAAATCAAAAGACGCAAGGATCCAGGTAATACTTGAGTGCACAGAGCATAAAAATAGTGGGCTTCCCGGAACATCAAGGTACATTAGTACTAAAAACAAAAAAAATACGCCCGAAAGAATGGAGTTGAAAAAGTACAACCCCATCATGAAAAAAATGACTGTTCACAAAGAAATCAAATAAAAATTTAAAGATATGGCCAAGAAAGTTGTTGCTTCGCTGCAAGCCGCCGGAAAAGATTTTGCTAAGGTAATACAGGTAGTAAGATCGAAAAAAACCAATGCTTACACCTTTAAGGAAACAATTGTCCCTAACGATAAAGTTAAGGAACTTGTAGGTAAATAAGTATGTAATTCAGGCACGAACCTGTTTAAAGGCCTTTTCCGATGTGGAGGAGGCTTTTTTTATATTTGCCAATTTGATGGTTATTAATAGTCATTGGTTGTTATTTTTGGTTATTGATAGTTATTTGTTGTCATTGATAATCATTTGACGGTTATTGGTATAATTAGTAATTTCAATAGTTTTGGAACATTGATATAAAATGAGATTACTTTTTTAAGGACACTTTTAAGGTTAGCAAAATATAAATTTACAAAACAAAAAATGACGGTTTCATCAAATGACAGTGCAGCAAAATGACGGTTCCACCAAATGACGGTTTCATAAAATGACGCGAAGCAAATGATGGTTCCATCAAATGATAAAATTTATTAAAAGCAAAATAATAAAATAAAAATAAAAGCCATGGGATTCTTTTCCGTTTTTTCAAAAAAGAAAAAAGAGAAACTTGACGAGGGACTCCAAAAGACCAAGAGCAGTGTTTTTTCTAAATTATCCAAAGCCGTTGTTGGTAAGTCCAGGGTTGACGATGAAGTGCTGGACAACCTTGAGGAAATTTTGGTTACTTCAGATGTTGGGGTTACCACTACATTAAAAATCATCGAACGGATAGAAGAGAGGGTGGCCCGCGATAAATACCTTGGCACAGCCGAACTAAACAGGATACTGAAGGAAGAAATTGCGGCCCTGCTGGCCAAAAATGATAAGGGCGAATTATTGGGGTTCGATTTTCCGAAAAGGGAAACCCCGTATGTAATAATGGTTGTTGGCGTAAACGGTGTTGGCAAGACCACTACTATCGGCAAATTGGCATACCAGTTTAAGGAGGCCGGGAAATCGGTTGTTTTGGGAGCTGCCGATACTTTTAGGGCGGCGGCGGTTGACCAGCTCATAATATGGGCAGAAAGGGCCGGGGTGCCAATTGTTTCGCAAGGTATGGGCGCCGACCCCGCCTCTGTTGCATTTGATACCTTACAATCGGCGGTGGCCAACCATAACGATGTTGTTATTATTGATACTGCCGGACGGCTGCACAACAAAATCAATTTGATGAAGGAATTGACAAAAATTAAAAATGTAATGCAAAAGGTTATCCCCGATGCCCCACATGAAATTTTGTTGATCCTGGATGCCTCCACCGGGCAAAACGCCATTGAACAGGCAAAGCCAGTTTAAAATCCCCGTTAAATATATTGGTATTGGCGAAGGCAAGAAAGACCTGCAACTATTTAATAAATTTGAGTTTGTTGATTCGCTTTTTAATGAATGATTCCGGTCTAAAAAGCTGTCAGACAGTTATTTTCTATATTACACACAGAAGCTAAAGTATTATTTTTCTAACTTTTAATCTAAACTGTCTGACAGCTATTCACCCAAATATTTGCTTTTTAGACTGAACTCATGAGTAAGATTGAAAGTGGCATTAAACTGAGAAATCTAACTTTGGGTTGATTCTTATTCTTTTACTGAAACTTGATATTGGTTGCTTTCGATAGTGACCTGCCTTACCATCGTATTTGTATTCTTAAAAGTTAGGAATAGGGCTTGTTTAATTACAAAGTTAGAACATGAAAACCAAACATTCCATAAAAGATTTACAGGTCATCACCTTAGGCTGTTCAAAAAACCTTGTCGATTCCCAGGTACTGATGCGACAGTTACAGGCCGGTGGCTACAAGGTTTACGATGAAAATTCAACAACCAGGCCCCAGGCTGTTATTATCAATACCTGTGGATTTATTAACGATGCCAAAGAGGAATCCATAGAAACTATTTTGGATTACGCCCGTGCCCGCAAGAACGGCGATATAGAAAAGCTGGTGGTTATGGGATGTTTGTCGCAGCGTTACAAAAAAGACCTGAAAAATGAAATTCACGAAGTTGACGAATTCTTCGGGGTATCCGACCTGAAGAATATCCTCAACACATTTCAAACAGACTATAAAACTGAGTTGATGGGTGAACGGACTTTACCCCGACCGGCGCATTATGCATACCTTAAAATTTCGGAGGGTTGCGACAGGACGTGTTCCTTTTGTGCAATACCTTTGATCAGGGGCAAACATATTTCAAAGCCCATTGACGAACTGGTTAAAGAAGCTGAATTTCTTGCTTCACAGGGAGTAAATGAATTGATGCTTATTGCCCAGGAGTTGAATTATTATGGGCTTGATCTTTACAAAAAAAGGATGCTCGCCGATTTGCTGAAGGAGCTGGTAAAAGTTGATGGCATCGAATGGATCAGGTTGCATTACGCTTATCCGGTAGGTTTAACAGATGATGTCCTTGAGTTGATCAGCAACCATCCGAAAATTTGCAAATACCTGGATATTCCGCTCCAACACATCAGCGATCCTATTTTGAAGTCGATGCGACGGGGGCATACGGGTGAGGAAACACATAAGGTTATCCAGGCAATCAGGGAAAAAGTCCCCGGCATTGCCCTTCGCACAACCCTGATTGTTGGTTACCCCGGTGAAACCGAAAAACATTTTGAAGAACTGTTAGATTTTGTAAAAGCCTCTAAATTTGAACGTCTTGGTGTTTTTACTTATTCGCATGAAGAAGATACGGCAGCTTATAAATTAGAGGACGATGTTCCTGAAGAGGTTAAGCAGGGGCGGGCCGCTATCCTGATGGATGAGCAGCAAAAAATCTCACTTGAACTAAACGAGGCAAAAATCGGTAAATCCTACAAGGTGACAATAGACAGGAAAGAAGGGGGATTCTGGGTCGCCAGGAGTGAGTTTGATTCACCTGATGTGGATAATGAGATTTTGATCCCTTCGGATGGGCCTTTGGAAATTGGCAGCTTTTACCTTGCAAAAATCATTAGTGCCGAACCTTTTGATTTGATAGCGGAAGTAACGGGGTAGTGGAGGGGTGGGGAAATGGAAAGTTGGAAGGTTGGGGAAATGGAAAGTTGGAAGGTTGGGGAAATGGAAAGTTGGAAGGTTGGGGAAATGGAAAGTTGGAAGGTTGGAGAAATGGAAAGTTGGAAGGTTGGAGAGATGGAAAGTTGGAAGGTTGGAGTGATGGAGTAGGGGAGGGGTGGAGCAGTGGGGTAGGAGAACTCATTCATATATTCAATAACGAAGGCGTTTTAATTGATACCGTCCATTACGATGATCCGTAACCTTGGCCAACCGGGCCTGATGTTGGCGGCCCAACTTTGGTGTTGATTGCCCCCATGCCGGACAATGCCCTGGCAGAAAACCGGATGGCCCCGCCCGGGAACGGTACTCCCGGCACATCAAAATAATATTTAACTTCTGTTGTTCCTTACATCTTCTGCCATTTCTTTTATTGTTATTTTATAAGGGTGTTGCCCACGTTGTTCGAGGAGTTCTTTTTCTTCGGCTTCAAAGCCTTGCAGCTCTTCTTTTACATTACTCTGTTTTTCGAGGTTCTTTTCTGTTTCATCCGCATCACCGTTCAAATTTTCATTTACAATGTAATGTACAATCCTGTCGAGGTCGTAATCATTTCGCAGGTACTTGAAGAAATTTTCTTGTGTCCAACGACAGAACATCTTAATTGCAATAAGGATCATATTTAGTTTTTTGTTGGTTGTAACGATGCTTGTTTGATGGGAACTTGTGCCCTTTTTCCTTATTTCACGAAGTTCTACATTATTCATTTTTATGGTTTTTTCGCATAGTTCCATTTTAACTATGTTTGATCCTATCTCAGCTTCATGCTCTTTAAAATCGTCTTTGTCCCATTTGTCTTTTACGTTCTTTTTGTACGTTAGCACGGCCACACGGTGTTCTTCCCATAATTTCTTGAAAAACTTAGGGCTGTGCACCTCCCTGTCAAAAACAAGGGTGAACCTTGGCAGGTCGGGGTCTGCTTCAAGTTGTTCATCGGTGATTTTTATTGCTACATTTTGAAGAGCGAAAAACTTACATGGAGTCACTTGAAAAAGCGAGTGTCGGCCAGGATATTTTGGCATTTACGAATTACATTGCTTATCTTGTAACAGAAGGGCTGAAAGGAAAACCAGTAGCTTCCATTTAGAAGGTCCTACTACTATTTTAGCGGTAAACAATAATTCTGTTGTTCTGCAAATAAGTTTATTTATAATGATAAAATGCGATCCCGTACATACGGGACTAAAATATTCCCCAATGATTAAGTCTATGATATTAAATAGCTTGTATAAAATATTATGGCGTTTTTTATTTGGGGCAACGTTTTCATTATAGCATTTAAGCATTAAATCATTTAAGCCAGGAAGTTTCGGGATTCCACTAAACTCGCAGTAGATCGTAGGGTAATCAAAGATTCAAACAATTAAAATAAAAAAATTCACTTTTTTTTCAGGGCGTAAAGATTGTTTTATACTTTTGCAGCCCGTTTCAAAAAAGCGGGTTTGTTCTTTAAGGATTGGCGAGGTAGCTCAGCTGGCTAGAGCGCAGCACTCATAATGCTGAGGTCGAGGGTTCGAGTCCCTCCCTCGCTACAAAAAAAAGACTGATTGTTATTGCGATCAGTCTTTTTTTTATGCCCGGTTGTAAGCTATCCTTTTCTTTTTATCAATATGATCTCTTTTGAATTTCACTATTTTCACTACATTTGGAAAAACATTTGATGGAACAATTGAATGTTGGGTAGCTGAAAAAAATGACAATCTAAAAAAAAATATAAAAATGAATAATGAATTAAACAGGCAAACACAAACTTTAAATCTGTTATTAGCAAAGCAATTGAAGCCTGTAAAAACAGCGGGTACAAACCGGATGATCATATCGTTGAGTTCAACGATATGATACAAGTAGGGAAAGGTGCTAAAAGACCTGCTGTAAATGTAAAACTCTCCCGCTATGCCTGTTACCTGATTGTTCAAAATGCTGACCCGGCTAAAGAGGTGGTTGCCCTGGGGCAAACTTATTTTGCCATACAAACACGTTTGCAGGAAATCAGGCAAATGGACGATTACAAAACCCTGGATACCGAAGGTGAAAAACGTTTGTTTTTGCGTAATGAATTAAAAAAGCACAATGTACAATTAGCAGAAGCAGCACATAATGCCGGGGTAATCACCAATATTGATTACGCTATTTTTCAAAATCATGGATATAAAGGTTTGTACGGTGGGCTTGATGCAAAAGGGATACATATAAAGAAAGATTTGAAAAAAAGCCAAAAAATACTCGATCACATGGGAAGTACCGAATTGGCAGCTAACCTGTTTCGTGCTACACAAACCGAAGAAAAACTAAAAAGAGAAAATACTAAAGGTAAATATAGAGCCAACAAAACTCACTATGAAGTAGGTGAAAAAGTGAGAAAAACCATCGAGGAACTTGGCGGGACAATGCCCGAAAACCTTCCTTCATCGGATAGCATTAAAAAGCTGGAACGTAGGGTGAAAACTGACAGCAAAAACATTGGCACTGGCCATGATAAAAAATAAACAAATGATGAACAAGAAGCTGATAATTATTTTTTTCTCCATAATGATGATATTCGCCTTATCCTGCAAAAAGAAAAGGCTAAACAATGATTTATGCGATTGCGGAGATTCACAAACTTATTTCGATTGGGATACAGTTGGATTAATAATTCCCAATATTATTACTCCCAACGGGGATGCGAGGAATGATAGATGGGAAATCGACAGAATTGAATATTTCAATAATGTTGAAGTTACTATTGTAGATGAAGGCCTGATTAATGCAATAGTCTTTCATTCAATCGGCTACGAAAAAATGTGGGATGGTACCCGTAATGGTAAAAAACTAAAAGATGGTAAGTATTTCTATGAGATTAATTTCGATGGCCATACAGCAACCGGTTATGTTTGCATTTTTACCGTTATGGATTTGAAACATGATTATTGGGATTGTTTGCGAAAGTGTGCTCCTATGGAAGGTATGGATCCGTTGTTGGATTATTGAGATTTTCTAATATCATTGATTATTTTATCAGCATCCCGCGAATCTTTCCAGGCCCCAAACAATTTATCAAGTTTGTTGACGCAGGTTAGAACCCTTAGAAAAAGGTTTAAACCAATAAGACCCGGCGCATTTTCAAAACGTACCGGGTCTGAACAACAAAGATGCACCCTTACAAAACCGCCACCCATATTATTTGTAGCAAAGCCGCACCCTTACGAAAACGGAAGGTGTAACGTACCGAAACACCAAGAAAATGATGGGATAAGAATTATTCCGGTGCTCTGCACTTTGCATGAACCGGAGAGGGCAATGATGCTACAAATATTTCATGACCCTGCCGCTAATTGATGTTTCCTGGCAGACGTTGGAAAGTCGAGACTAAAACTTTCCTCCAAAATCACTATCCTTGCAAATATTTTTTCAAATCTCTTACAGATATTTAGGACATAATTACCAAATCTTCAAATAAACCCATTTCCAAATTACCAAATTAATCCCACTCATGCCCCATATCCGCAACATAGGGATCCTCGCCCACGTTGATGCCGGCAAAACTACCATCACCGAGCATTTTCTCTATCTGGCCGGGGTTATCAGCAAGCCTGGAAATGTGAACCATGGGACTACCGTTACCGACAACCTCGAAATTGAACGGGAGCGTGGGGTTTCGATAAAAGCTGTGAGTACGCCCATCGAATGGAAAGATACCATCATCAATCTCATCGACACTCCCGGGCACGTTGATTTTTCGTCGGAAGTTGAGCGTTCACTCCGGGTGCTGGATGGGGCAATACTTGTGGTTTCAGCTGTTGAAGCCGTACAGGCACACACCTACACTTTGTGGGATGCCTTGCA
>NIVA01000198.1 GCA_002254335.1 Bacteroidetes bacterium 4572_114
ACGTTGGTCGGTTTATGGTTTTTGGTGGCAGAGCACCTCCGGTTGGGAAGTTGGGATTTAATCAAGGGCTATACCGGGGGCGGTGATGCAAGCATAGGACCACGGATTGCCATGCAAATTGTCAACGAGTCGTCCTTGTGCAAAAACCGGGCAAGAAAGAGGAACTACATTGCCCATCAGGGATTTGAACTATTAAATGGCCTGGGCTTCCTCTCAACAGATGAGCATGTACGTGGGCTGCTTTCCAGGCAAACTGTTTCAGGGGCACAATCATTACAGTAAGCCCTATCGCTCATAAGGTTGAACTTGGGACATTACACAAGGGGCATAATAGCGATAGACCCGCACCGGATCATATCCACGACCAAAAGGGTCATGCCGGAGAAGAAAAAGCAGCCCAACGAGCCATCAGGAAAATTGTTGCAAACCTTCTTTGGGCTTGGCACTGGTTTAGGCCAGCCTATAGGTTTTGGTATGGGAAGCCCCGGTGTCAATACGACCAAAGCTACGATAAGGTTATTGAACATAGTGGCTTTGATAGAGAAAATGGGTTTGATCATTGCAGACAAAGAACATTTTACAAATGAACTGGCAAGGTATATGAAACTGGAGACACAATTTGGGTTTGTGATACCGGTGATAAATTCAAAAAGGATACAAAAAATTGAAAGGTCGTTGGACTTTCAGCCTTTATGGGCAGGTTATGCGATTGCAGAAACACCCTTTCGTTTTGCACGGGGCAAAGAAGAATACAGGTTGCTGGTGCAAAGGGAGGGCGAAGCAAAACTACAATACAGATCGTTCTTGGCATTATCAGACTTGCCGGCAAGTAAACTACTGACCGAAATATTTGTAAAACGGCGGTCAATAGAAGGTTTCTTTAACTTTGATGGGGCAATAAGTGTAAAAGATGATACAATTCTTGTAACATGTTATGATGTCCCTAAAGAACTGAAACTGCAACAACATTACCAAAAAGCTTTCGGGGTTCGGGACTAAATGCAAAACTCAAAAACTATCCACAGATAATGCTAATAGCTTTCTAAATTTATTACCAATGAAAAATACATTTTTTTTCCTGCTGATTATTATTACGATGATCAGCTTTAAACTTATTGGACAAGTGCAGGGGACATTAAACCATTACGAAAATTTTCAATCTGAATTTGTAGATGGCCGAAATGTGGATATCTGGTTGCCAAATGGGTACAGCGAAACTGGAGGGAAACAATTTCCGGTAATTTATATGCAGGACGGACAAAATCTTTTTAATCCGAAAACATCATATAGCGGCGAAGAATGGGGTGTTGACGAGGCGGTTACAAAATTAGTGAAAGAGCAGAAAATACCTGAAGTAATTGTGGTAGGGATTTGGAATACGCCCAAACGCTACCAGGAGTATATGCCCGAAAAGCCATTTAATAAATTGAGCAGGAGGACCAAAGGTTCACTGAAAAAAAAATTTGGGGGAATTCCGGTTTCGGATGAATATCTGAAATTTATGGTGGAAGAGCTAAAGCCATTCATCGACAGCGTTTACCGGACAAATCCCGATAGGGAAAACACATATTTAATGGGTTCAAGCATGGGGGGGCTGATTTCCATTTACGCGCTTTGTGAGTACCCGCAAATTTTCAGGGGGGCCGGCTGCCTTTCAACACATTGGGTTGGCGACCCTGAAGTTAAGCCTCATGAAGTATCTGATGCTTTTGTTACCTACCTTAACGAAAATCTTCCTGATGCAGGTGGGCATATCCTGTATTTTGATTATGGCACAGCTACACTCGACTCGCTTTATCAACCCCATCAACATAAAATCGACAAGGTGATTATGGACAAAAGCTATCGGGTAGGTATGGATTGGATGACAAAAAAATACGATGGCCACGAACACAACGAAATTTACTGGCGCAAAAGGCTGGATGTTCCATTGATATTTTTATTGGGAGATTGAGAATTAGGGGGGGGTGATGGAGTGAAGCAATAGTAGATGAAGTGCTATAAATTTGCAGTAGCGACAAAAAATTTATTCGAGGCGAAATCGTAAAATAAAGTAGTTGACAAAGAATAATTTGTCAAAATATTTGGCAAAGAATAATTTGTTAACGATTAGGTCCTGATTTGTTTTTTGCAATTGAGTTTTAGTAAAAATATCTGGAAGATACTTCGCAAATCAAAAAATCGTTTATAAAGGATTCTCCCCCATCACAAACTTCAACTCACCGCCTCTCATAATATCGCTATGGCGGATGATCCAATTTTCCAGCTTTCTGCCATTAAAGGTGACTTCTTGCACATATACATTTTCGGGGCTTTGATTTTCGGTGGAAATCTTCAGTGTCCTTCGCTTACTTAGTTTTATTTCGGCCGATACTATAGTTGGGCTTCCGATTGCGTAATCCTCCGATCCGGGGCATACCGGGTAAAACCCAAGTGCACTAAAAATGTACCATGCCGACATTTGCCCACAGTCGTCATTGCCACAGAGTCCGTCCGGGGCGTTGGCATACATGGTGTTGCAGATCATACGTACCCGTTCCTGGGTTTTGTAAGGCTGATCCGTCCAGTTGTAAAGATATGGGATGTGGTGCCCGGGTTCGTTACCGTGTACATAGAGGCCTATGATGCCATCGTGGGTGATGTCTTCATTGGCCTCGATGTGTTCATCGGTTAGTTGCATGGTGTAAAGTGAATCGAGCATAATCGAAAATTCCTCTTTTCCCCCCATCATTTCAACCAATCGTTCCGGCTCGTGAGGTACATAGAGGCCGTAATTCCATGCATTGCCTTCAATAAAACCCTGGCCATGCGTATTTAACGGATCAAATTCGTCTCTGAAAATACCGTTCGACAGTTTCGGACGCATAAATTTACTTACAGGGTCAAAAACATTTTTATAGTTTTTCGATCGTTCGATAAACTTATCATGGGCCTGATAATCTTCAGCAATCCCGGCAATTTGTGCAATGGCCCAGTCGTCGTAAGCATATTCAAGGGTTTTGCTCACCGAACTGCTATTCCTGTCTTCTGGCACATAGCCCAATTTCATGTAGTCTTCAAGCCCGTCGTATTTTGGATATGTTGCAGTATTGATGCAGGCCTCCAAAGCATAATCAGGGTCATCGGTGTAAACTCCTTTCATTAGGGCATCGGCAATTACCGATACGCTGTGGTAGCCAATCATGCACCAGTTTTCGTTGGCGTAATGCGACCATACCGGTAGCATGTGATGCACACTTTGACCGTAATGGGCAAGCATGGATTTTATCATGTCGCGGTTTCGGTCGGGTTGGATGAGGTTAAACAGCGGATGCAAAGCCCTGTAAGTATCCCAAAGCGAAAAAATGGTGTAATTAGTAAACCCTTCCGATTCGTGAATATTTTGATCCAGCCCACGGTATTTTCCATCAACATCTTCATATATTATAGGGGTGAGACAGGTGTGGTACAATGCTGTATAAAAAATCAGTTTATCTTCCTCATTCATTGTTTCCAATGCAATTCTGCTTAATTCTTCGTTCCAGCTTTCTTGTCCGGCAGTTTTAACTTCCTCAAAATTCCATTCCGGGATTTCTTCACGAAGATTGTTGAGTGCCCCTTCGGTGCTTACCGAAGACATGGCAAATTTGATCAGGATTTGTTCTCCCCCTTCTACATCAAAATCAAAATATGCCCTTATGTCATGCCCGGCCATTTCAGGGAAGTTTTGTTCCTCATCGAATTTTCTATAAAATCCGTTGTAGATGGAATTGTCATATTTTTTATGTCCGTAGCTTTTAAACGCTTTGCCGAATTCCATTGCAAAATAAACAGTCCGTGTCCTTGCCCATCCGTGGGTTTGACGATAACCAGTTACCAGAGAATCATTTTCAATCCTAACGAAGGTCCATATATTTTTCCCATCATAATTGTAAATGCCATGTTTTAGATCGAGGATGATGTGTGCTTCTTCTTTTTCAGGAAAAGTATATTGATGAAACCCAACCCTGTTGCTGGTCGTTAATTCAGCAGTAATCCCATAATCCTCAAGCAATACCTTATAATAATCAGGCTCGGCCGTTTCATTATCATGCGAAAACCTGGAACGGTAGCCTGACTCCGGATTTTCTTCTGTGCCAGGGTTGAGTTTTAGGTCTCCGGTAGTGGGCATTATCAAAAAATCGCCCAGGTCGCTGTGGCCTGTCCCACTAAAGTGTGTATGGCTGAACCCTACAATGGTCGGGTCATCATATTGGTAGCCTGCGCAATATTCGTAAACCCTGCGGTTGTATTGGCCATTATCTTCATATCCAATGGTGTCGGTGTCAGGGCTAAGTTGCACGGCACCAAACGGGACAGTTGCCCCGGGGTAGGTATGCCCCATTCGCTGTGTGCCCACAAATGGATTGACGTATTGAATTAGTTGTTCTGTTTGGGCGGAGCATAACAGTGAGAATAAAATAATAGCAGAAAGGTAAAAATAGCGCATACTTCCGGGTTTTGATTTAAAACAAAGATAGACTTTTTACTTGATAGTCACGGTATGAATCAATACAGTTAAGTGTAGTTGATAGGCTCAATGTCTATTGGTCACGCTGTGACTTGCGGATTATAGGAAAATTTAAAATATAAATTATCGGATAATATTCATTTCACCTTGCTGGATCAGATTTTTGAGTATTTAAAACAAAATACGGAAGAGGTTTATCAACTGACTTTAGAAGATACTTCAATTTTGAGCAAGTTAAACCAGCATCCTGAGAACATATTTGATTTTATAATCAGGGTTCAGGGGAAACGGGTATTTGTTTTAATTGATGAAATACAGTATCTTGATAATCCGTCAAATTTCCTCAAATTGCTTTTTGATAAATATAGTGGCGAAATCAAAATCATTGCAACTGGCAGCAGCGCTTTTTATATAGATCGTAAATTTAAAGATTCGCTTGCAGGAAGAAAACGCCTTTTTGACCTCTACACCCTCGACCTGGAAGAATTTTTATACTTCCGGACTGGTTCAAATGATCTGGTGATTGAACTGGAGCGGATACGTACAAATGAAATGTATATTTCTACGAGGCGGAACGAGTTAAATAATTATTTTGTTGAGTATCTGACTTACGGAGGTTATCCTGCCGTTGTCCTGGCCAATGGTCGCGATAAAAAAAATGATGTTTTAAAGGAATTGTCCGGCTCATTTCTGAAGAGGGATATTAGTGAATCGAATATCCAGGATCAGAATAAGTTTTATCAGCTATTGATTGTCCTGGCACAGCAAACCGGATCGCTGGTAAATACTAATGAGTTATCAAGGTTACTTTCATTATCCGTTACCGCGGTTGAAAATTACCTTTATGTACTACAAAAATGTTTTTACATCAGCCTTATGCGGCCTTTTTATAAGAATATCCGAAAGGAATTAACTAAAATGCCAATGGTGTATTTTCATGATTTGGGGTTCAGGAATATTCTGCTTAACCAGTTTTTACCACCGGATCAAAGGCTCGACAAAGGGATGCTTATCGAAAACTACGCCTATACCCGTTTACGGAATCTATATGGCAACGACCAACTACGTTTTTGGCGGACGGCAGATGGGAATGAAATTGATTTTATCCATGTCCGAAGCCCTGAAAAGGGAGAGGCCATCGAAATTAAATTTAATGAAAAGGGGTATAATCCCGCAAAGTATCGAAAATTCCTTGAGGCTTATCCAGAATATACCATGAGTTGCAGGGCTTTTGTTGCACAGGATAATAAGCAATCGTTGCTTGCTTTGTGATTATTCCTCCACAAACAAATCAATCATCCAACCTCTTTTACGCATGTAACTTTTGCTAAATGAATTCAATTGTAATATTGTAACAACAAATCTGTTTTATCTTTGCAATAAATTTTAGCAAAGGTTTGAAAAAGCTCTACATCTTCATATTAAAATCTTATATCGGCCCGCTGATCCTAACATTTTTCATTGCACTTTTTATACTGGTCATGCAGTTTTTATGGAAATATGTTGACGATTTGGTGGGCAAAGGGCTGGAGTGGCATATTATTGTACGCCTGCTCCTTTACGCTTCTTCCACATTTGTGCCCCTTGCACTCCCTTTGGCCATCTTGCTTTCGTCCATCATGACCTTTGGCAACTTGGGCGAAAATTATGAACTGGTGGCCATGAAGGCTGCCGGTATATCCCTGCGGAAAATTATGATGCCCCTGGTAATGTTGTCAATTGTGATAAGCATTACAGCTTTCCTGTTTTCCAATTACGTCCTGCCCATCGCCAACCTGAAATTCCACTCACTGCTTTATGATGTCAGGCAAAAGAAACTGGCGTTAAATATTAAAGAAGGCATTTTTTACAATGGTATTGAGGGGTTTACCATTAGGATTGGCAACAAAGATCAGGATAAAAATATCATTAGGGATGTGATGATCTATAA
>NIVA01000199.1 GCA_002254335.1 Bacteroidetes bacterium 4572_114
GCCCTTTATACAGCGGGCTGTGATGAAGGTGATGGTTTGGATGATTTCATTTTGGTTGATATCCAGAACCTCGGGTCAGGGTGTAGCCCTGGTGGATATGGTGACTTTACCTTTCTAACTACAGATTTGGCTAAAGGTTATATGTATCCGTTGGAAATTATGTCAAATTACCAAAATCAATTTGTTTCGGTGTGGATAGATTTTAATGATAATCTTGAGTTTGAAGAAGGAGAGCGTCTGCTTACAGATTTTCATTTGCTCACGGCACACATAGCTTACCTAACTGAAATAATGATTCCTGCCGATGCCTCCGGAGGTTCCCATGTTTTGCGTGTCCGGACTAACTGGAATATCTCCAGTGCCGATCCCTGCGCAACGTATGATTACGGCGAAACCGAAGATTATACTGTAAATATCACCGCCGGTACTTTGCTCGGAAATTTATGGGCCGTGGCAACCGATCAGGTGTCGGGCGATCCTGTTGAAGGTGCTGAAGTACAATTGCAGGACACCGAATATTTGGGGTTTACAGAAGAGGAAGGCATTTGTTTTATGGATGACATGGTCCCTGGCAGCTATGATATACAGATTTCAAAATTCGGTTTTGAAACAGTGCAAATTGAAGGTTTTTATATTTACGGTACAGGCCTCAATACCCTTGAGGTGGAACTTGTCCCACTGATTTCCGAAACACAAAATATCCTTATTCCAGAGGGTTGGAGTGGACTGTCGGGTTATTTGATGCTGGATGACCCAGATCTTTTTGTGGCGATGGGAAACATATCAAACCAATTGATTATCCTTCAAAATTATGAGGGCATGTTCTGGCCCGCGCAACAGGTTTACACCTTGCAAACCTGGGGGCAACATGCCGCATATAAAATCAAGGTTTCCAATGAAGCTTTGTTGGGTTTATCAGGATATATGGAATCAAACCTAACCTGCAGTTTAAATGCCGGATGGACTTTGTTGCCGGTGATCTGTCGCGATAATGTCCCTGTTCCTGACCTCTTTGGAAGCATGGAAGGAGACCTGGTGATTGTAAAAGATGTTGCCGGAACAGGTATTTACTGGCCTGAGATGAGTATCAATTCTTTGGGGGTACTTGTTCCAGGTGGCGCATACCAGGTGTTGATGGACAATCCAGGGTCGGTAACTTTTCCAGAAAGTCCGACCAAGGCTGATTTCATTTCTGGGCAACCTATTGATATTATACCGGAAAGTTGGAATAGACCAACCACTACCGCCTCATCTCATGTCATCGCTTTCGCAGAAGGCCTTTGGCAGGAGAGCAGTTTTGAAAAGGGCGACATCCTCGGTGCATTTACCCACGATGGGATTTGTGCAGGCCTTGCAAGGATATCCCAAAACACCTCAATCACAATATTTGCCGATGATCCTTTATCAGAAATGAAGGATGGCTTCAGCGAAGATGAATTATTTGAGTTCAAGATTTTCAAATCAGAAAATGATGAAATCTTTCCGGTAGGATTTACCTGGGATATTTCAAAGCCCGATCACGATGGCGTTTTCCATACAAACGGTTTGTCGGTGGCTACTTCCATCAAATCCGGGCCATCAGGAATTCAGTCAGCCTCTGTTTTTGATGTGTCAATCTTCCCGAACCCTACTGATGGTAAAGTCACGATTTTGGGATTGGTGCCGGGCACAGAAATTATTATCTTCGACAGCCACGGCCGGAAAATCCTGAATGATAAATCTGTCGCTGAGACCATCCAACTTGATCTGTCGTGGGTACAGGAAGGAATCTATTACATCAGGATCACCAGCAAGGATGGCATTCTGATAGAAAAAATCGTTGTTTATTAATCCATGGGGCCAGTCAGGGTTTGACTTCGGAGTCAAGCCCTGACTTTGCCATTGATCCAGGGTCAAGCCCTGACTTATCCCGATGAAAAGACCTTCCAGTTTTGTCGAAAAAGTCAGGGTTTGACTTTCCAAAAAACTTCAAAATCCACCATTTCTAATTCCTTCAGCCTGCCTATATTTGCAAATCAAAATCATCAACAATGAAACTCTATCCAATAAATACCGGCAACTTCAAACTTGATGGCGGCGCAATGTTTGGCGTGGTGCCCAAATTATTGTGGGAACGAAAATCATCAACAATGAAACTCTATCCAATAAATACCGGCAACTTCAAACTTGATGGCGGCGCAATGTTTGGCGTGGTGCCCAAATTATTGTGGGAACGACGGAAACCGAAAAATCCTTATCGATACGGGGATTGGCAACAAACAGGATGAAAATTTTTTCAGGCACTTTCATTTGCATGGAGATTATTCCCTGAAAAAATCATTAAAAAATATGGGGTTTGGTTTTGGGGATATCACCGATGTTGTGCACACCCACCTGCATTTCGACCACTGCGGTGGCAGCGTTAGATGGAACAAAGATAAAACCGGTTATGAGCTTACCTTTCCCAATGCCACATATTGGGCAGGCCGCCGTCAATACCAATGGGCAATCAATCCCAACGCCCGCGAAAAACCATCCTACCTTAAAGAGAATATCCTGCCAATGGCCGAAAGTGGAAAGTTGCAACTGATAGATGAAGAGGTGGAACTGTTTCCGGGTTTTAATATCAAAATATTTAATGGCCACACCCGCGGGCAAATTATCCCACATATCAACTATCACGGCAGGACAATTGTTTTTATGGGCGACTTATTGCCATCGGCGGCACATATCCCGCTACCTTACATTATGGCCTACGATATCGATCCGTTGCTTACCCTGAAGGAGAAAATATGGTTTTACCAAAAAGCCATCAAAAATAATTACATCCTCTTTTTCGAGCACGATTTTTATCACGAATGTTGCACCCTGAAAGAGACACCCAAAGGAATAAGGCCAGACAGGTTTTTCGGGTTGGGTGATATTTAACAATCCATTCCAGGGCTATCCCGCACATCAAAAATCAAAAACCGCTAATCTTCATTCAAATATCAGGAACTCCGCCATCCGCCATCCAACATCGATCACCCGTCACCCGTTACCTGACTTCCCACATCCCATCTCAGCCACCCGACACCCAACATTCCTCACTCACCAAACAACAAACACCAAACAACAAACACCGAACACCCAACACCCGTCACCCGACATCAAACATCACACATCGGACATCGGACATCTGACATCTCCCCCCCTCCCATCAAAAAAATCCACCCCATTGTTTGCCAATTAACAATATCTTTATATTTTTACCATCCATACTTTTTTATCCAATTTACTAATCAAAAAAACCATCTGCTTTGTATAGAATAGAATCGAAAATAGACCCGGCAAGCCCCGAATTTATCGGGCACAAAAAAGAATATCTGGAGTTGTTAAAGGTTTACCGTCAACGTATTATGCAGGTCAGAAAGGGTGGTTCGCCCTCATCCGTTGAACGGCACAAAAAGAGGGGCAAGCTCCTTGCACGTGAACGCATCGACCTGCTCATCGATCCCAACACACCTTTCCTTGAACTTTCGTCACTTGCTGCCTGGGGGTCTTTCGACGGGCAGTTTCCCTCTGCGGGTATCGTTACAGGTATTGGGGTGGTGCATGGCCGCGAGACCATGATAGTGGCCAACGATGCCACCGTGAAAGGCGGGACATACGTTGCCGAAACCATCAAGAAACACGTGCGTGCCCAGCAAATAGCCATCGAAAACCATTTGCCCTGCGTTTACATGGTCGATTCGGGGGGCATATTTCTACCTGAGCAGGCCAAGGTATTTGCCGACCGTTTCGATTTCGGCAGGTTTTTTTACAACCAATCCAGGCTATCGGCCTTAGGTGTCCCACAGATTGCAATCGTAATGGGTTCCTGCACTGCAGGTGGCGCGTATGTGCCGGCCATGAGCGACGAAACCATCATCGTTAAAAAGCAGGGGACTATTTTTATTGGCGGGCCTCCATTGGTGAAAGCTGCAACCGGCGAAGAAGTTAGTGCCGAGGAGTTGGGCGGTGCCGATGTCCACACGGCCATTTCGGGCGTGGCCGACCATTTAGCCGAAAACGACCGCCATGCCGTACAGATTTGCAGGAACATTTTCCAGACCCTGAAATATCAGACGAAGCAGGTACTCAAATTGTCACCAATAGAAGAACCCTATTACGACCCGGAAGAGCTTTACGGCATTGCGCCAATCGACCTCAGGAAACCTGTGGATTCAAAAGAGATCATCGCAAGGATTGTGGATGGGAGCCGTTTCCAGGAATTTAAAGCACGCTACGCCCCGACTTTGGTCACGGGATTCGCCAATATCATGGGGTTCCCGGTTGGGATTATTGCCAACAATGGAGTACTGTTTTCTGAATCATCATTAAAAGGCGCCCACTTTATCGAGCTGTGCGCATTCAGAAAAGTACCGTTGATCTATCTCCAAAATATCACCGGGTTTATTGTAGGCAAACAATATGAGCGCGGCGGAATTGCAAGGGACGGGGCAAAATTTGTACATGCAACCGCCAATGCCCGGGTGCCCAAATTCACGGTAGTGTTTGGTGGTTCGTTTGGTGCCGGAAATTATGCCATGGCCGGCCGTGCCTACGATCCAAGATTGCTTCTTATGTGGCCCAATTCCAAGATTTCGGTCATGGGCGGCGAGCAGGCTTCCGGCGTACTTATCCAGGTAAAGGAAGACCAGCTAAGGGCCAGGGGACAGGAGATGAGCAACGAAGATAGAGAAGGCCTCAGGGAAAAAATTATGAAAAAATATGAAGAGGAAGGCTCCGCATATTTTTCCACCTCCAGGCTTTGGGACGACGGCATCATCGACCCCGTGGATACCCGGAAAGTACTCGCCATGGGAATTGCCGCATCCCTGAATAAAAAATTCGAAGAAACAAAATTTGGTGTTTATAGGATGTAGTTACAAGCAAGCTATGAGAACTGCACAAAACAAATTTCATAGCAAGGACATAAATAGGTATCTTCGGTATTTTATAAAAGGATGTAAAATGAGTTTTAAAACGAAACATAAAATTATTAATGGAGACAGCCGAAAAATGGCTGAATTAGACGATAAATCAGTTGATTTAGTTATTACCTCACCACCATATTGGCAATTAAAAGATTATGGAACTGAAAACCAAATTGGGTATAACGATAGCTATGAAGAATATATTAACAATTTGAATCTTGTTTGGAAAGAAAGTTATAGAGTTCTTAATAATGGATGTCGTTTATGTGTAAATATTGGCGACCAATTTGCAAGAGCTGTTTATTACGGTCGATATAAAGTTATTCCAATAAGAACGGAAATAATAAAATTTTGCGAAGCTATTGGATTTGATTATATGGGTGCTATAATTTGGCAGAAAAAAACCACATCAAATACTACTGGCGGAGCATCTTTAATGGGGAGTTATCCAACACCAAGAAATGGTATTTTATCAATTGATTATGAGTTTATTTTATTGTTTAAAAAACTGGGAGCCCCGTTAAGACCAAGTAGGGAAATAAAAGAACAATCAAAAATGACCAAGGAAGAATGGAAAACATATTTTGATGGGCATTGGAATTTTGGTGGAGCAAGACAAGACGGGCACATCGCAATGTTTCCGGAAGAATTGCCCAAAAGACTTATAAAAATGTTTTCTTTTGTTGGTGATACTGTTCTTGACCCATTTCTTGGAAGTGGAACAACTTCACTCGTTGCAAAAAAATTAAACAGAAATTCGGTTGGTTATGAGATGAACCCTGAGTTTATATCTTATATTGAAAGGAAGCTAGGAATAAATCAAGGAGACATTTTTAATTCTGATTATAGTTTTATAAAACAAGAAAAGATAAATATTGACTTTAAGAATGAAATAAAAAAATTACCATATATTTTTGAAGATTTTCACAAATTTGATAAAAAAACCGACCCGAAAAAACTTCAATTTGGTTCTAAAATTGACCA
>NIVA01000200.1 GCA_002254335.1 Bacteroidetes bacterium 4572_114
GTGACGATTACATCCTCACTTTGAAGTGTATCAACATGGGTAATTACCTGATAGCTTTGTCCGCTAAGGCTAAATATTAAGAAAAAGGCTATAATTATTGTAAATAAATGTTTCATTCTATTTTGAATTTAAGGTGAATTTAAGATGAGTTAAGTATTTGCTGTGGCAGGTTTCTCATCATGGAGGGCGGGCTTCTTCCTGGGAGGAAGATGTTTCGGTAATTGAATACCGGTATATTGTTCTCTCTCTCTCTCTCTCTCTCCTATTAGGATTGGTATGAATATTTTAACAGTAGTGTCCATGGTCTGTGGTTTTGATTTCGCAAATATAGGGAAATTATTCGGTAAAAAGAAAAGTAATTAGTAATTAGTAATCAGTAATTAGTAATCAGTAATCAGTCTTCCAACTTCTGTCTTCTACCTTCTAATTTCTTAATCTAACATCCGTCATCCGTCAACCAGTATTTAATTTTGATGCCAAAGGTTCTCCTCACAAAAGTTAAAAATCCTAAAAATACAACTTTTCATTCGACATTAATGTCAGTTATTTGTTAAATGATTGACTATAACAATTAAGTATTACAAATAATCAGTGGGTCTGGTCTAAAAAGCTGTCAGACAGTTGTCTTCTAAATTTAACACTGAAGCTAAAGTATTGTATGTCTGGCTTATAACCTAAACTGTCTGACAGCTGTTCACCCAAATTTTTGGTTTTTAGGTTGAACTCATTTGTTATGATTAATTTTGCACCATGATTATTTTACATTAACCAATAAGTTATATCAATGAAAAAACTATTTATTATCGTTTTGTTGTTTTCATTTTCATTGGCCGGTTTTTCACAAATCAGCCCGGGTACAAGGAGTTGTGCCACGGGAGGGCAATGGGATACCCAATTTTTTGGATGGGCCGATGGTGTCAACGATTTTACCATTACCGATTCTGATGGGACAACACATAATTTATATGAAACACTGGATGCCGGCCAAACAGTGATGTTGGACCTTTTTCAGGCTGGTTGAGGTACTTGCGCGGCATATGCTCCAATTATTCAGGAGGTGTATGTCAAGTATGGAGAAGGACAGGGGGATTTGCAACTTTGGGGCCTCTCGCCTTATGATACCGATGAGCAGATTAATGAGTACAAAGCACAATATGGGATAACAAACCCTTGTGCCGGTGCCGATGGCGATGGGCATGAAGCAATATTAAAGGTAATTGAAGGACAGGTTTTTTTCGGATACCCTTGTTATTGTGTGATTTGTCCCGATAAAAAAATGCGGTTTCAAGTTTGTTTCCCCCCATCTGTGGCATGTTTCGATCCGTATATATTGAATTGCATATCTTTATCTGTAGATGCTGCTGCAACGGATGATGATAGAAAGATAAATATATATCCGGTGCCTGCACAGGATTATGTAAATATCAACCTAAAGTTGAGCGGAAATATAGATGTCCGCATCATGGACTTACTTGGCAAAGAAGTTTATCAGCAAACTTTTTACCCAACAGGCAATTTAACCAAAAAGGTATTTGTAGGAAACCTGGGTGAAGGGATGTACCTTATAAATATTACTACAATCCAGCAAAACTATACCCGGAAGTTTTCAGTTAAAAGATAGTGCGTTATCCATCATATTCAGATTTTTATCGATCCTTAAATTATGTAGATATTTAAGTAAGTAGATAATTCAATATTACTACTTTTGCGTTGTTAAATTATTACTGAGTCCAGTCCAAAAAGCTGTCAGACAGTTATTTTCTATATTGCACACAGAAGCTAAAGTATTATCTGTCTGTCTATTAATCTAAACTGTCTGACAGCTGTTCAACCAAATATTTGTTTCCCATGCTAAACTCATTATTCCAAACCACAAAACAAAAAACTATGAACAAAACACTATTGATCTCTGCCCTGTTAATTTTATCGTTGGCAGGCTTCCCACAAACCATATCTGATGATGGCAGGTGCATTCTTGAGGGGCACATGGGATCGGGCCTCGTTAGGATTACCGATGAAATAGGTGATTTTTCAATAACCGACTCTGATGGGACTGCCCATAACCTTTACGATGAACTGGATGCCGGTAATACGGTATTTATCGATCTGTTCTTTTCCAGTTGAGGCAGTTGCCAGGCTTATGCATCAGTTATTGAAGATGTGTATGTCAATTACGGTTCCGGACAGGAAGGGGTCCTGTTCTGGGGTTTATCGCCCTCCGATAATAATACACAGATCAACAATTACAAGGCAGCTTATGGAATTACCAATCCGTGTGCCGGCACTCAGGGTGGTGGCCCTGCTGCTTTGAACGTTGTTATCGATGGCCAGAATTTCAATGGATACCCTACCTTTTGTATTATTTGTCCTGATAAGACACTCTACTTCAACATTTGTTATCCACCTTCCCAAGCCTGTTTCGATCCTTATTTCGAAATGTGCGGGCCAGGGTTAAGTGTCATTCCATTAAGCAGGATTGTCCAGGCCCCGAAAGTATCAACCACATTTGATGTATCTTCTTCTGATGATTGGACAGTTACCGAAAATGTCCCCTGGCTGAGCGTACTTCCTGCAAGTGGCACAGGTAACAAGATGTTAAAGGTCAATTGCGAAGAAAATGCAAGCGGTTCAACAAGGAGCGGAAATATCACAATTACTGAATCCGGCAGCCTTCAATCCCAAGTTGTTACGGTTGCCCAGCTTTCTTACCCAACACATTCCATAAGCCTGACATCAGGATGGAATAGCTTATCGAGCTATATCATGCCTGCCAACAACCACATTGCTGATGTATTTGATCAGGTATCAGGAAGTTTTGTTATTGCCACCACATTGACGGATGTCTATTACCCTTCGGGGCCGCTGAATACAATTATCTACTGGGAACACCAATCGGCCTACAGGGTAAAAATGGATGCACCTGCATCTTTACAGATTATTGGCCCGCCCGAAACCAGAAAAACTTTGACCTTATCTGCCGGCTGGAGTTTGATCCCTATAGTTTGTAATTATCCGTTGGATGCGGCAACTGCCCTGGGGTCACTTGATCTGGAAGTTGCAAAGGATGTTGTGGGCACAGGTGTGCTTTGGCCCGATATGGAGATCAATACATTAGGTGATCTCAATCCGGGCATGGCTTACTATGTCCTGCTTAATTCAGGTGGATCAATTACTTTTCCGTACAACAGCGATCAGGTGGTTGTTGTTGATCCAATTGCGGTTGAATTGCCTGAAAACCCCTGGACCGACAAAATATTATCATCTCCATCACACCTAATTATCATCTGGGCCGACGGCTTGCAGGGCATTGTGGCCGGTGATATTATTGGTGTGTTTTCACCGGATAATAACTGTTATGGTGTTGCCACAATTTTCGGCAACGGCCAAAACTCTCTGGTTACCGTTTATTCCGATGATATGTCCACAGCAGAAAAGGATGGCTTCTCACCTGGTGAGGCTTTCAGTTTCAAGCTCTACCGGCCCGGGACACAGGAAATATTTGAATTGCACGCCCGCTTTGACGAGGGGCAGCCCAACAAGGGATATTTTGCCAACAACGGTTTATCAGTTGTTTCTCGTTTATGGCAATCTGCAATCCAACTACATTAAAATATAAACATTTAATTACTTAGATATTTCGATATTGCTATTTGTGCAATGCTAAATAATTTTTTCAAACTAAAACATTTAAACTATGAGAAAAACACTATTGTTCATTGCCCTGTTTGCTTTCTCGCTTGCAGGCTACTCACAAAACATGTCTGATGATGGCAGGTGCATACTTGAGGGGCACATAGGGCCAGGCCTGGTAAAGGTGGCCGATGACATCGGCGATTTCACTATCACCGATTCAAGGTGGCGGCCCTGCTGCCATCGACGTTGTTATCGACGGCCAGAACTTTCTTGGCTATCCCACCTACTGCGTAGTTTGTCCCGACAGGACACTCTACTTCGACATTTGCTGGCCTCCTGACGAGACTTGCTTCGATCCTTTCTTCGAAATGTGTACACCAGCTATTGCTGCCAACTTCTCATCAGATGTAAGCGAAGTATGCGATGAAGGGGCAGTACAGTTCGAAGATCTTTCAGTTGGTGATATTACTTCGTGGGAATGGACATTTGAAGGGGGAGACCCTGCAACATCAACCGAACAAAACCCTATGGTAACCTACAGCACAACAGGAGACTGGGATGTATCACTTACAGTAAGTGGTGGGGCCGGATCAGATACCTATTCCATTGAAGGTTACATGGAGGTGTTTGATTTACCGGTTGTAACACTTGAACCTTTTCCTGTTATTGGATACGATTGGGAGCCATTTGAACTAACCGGGGGCATACCTGAGGGTGGCGGATATTCCGGCCCTGGCGTAGAAGGTAATATCTTCGACCCTGTTGCTGCCGGCCATGGTACGGTTACCATTACATATTCTTATACTGATGAAAACGGATGCGAAAGTTTTGCCCAGCAGGATATTGAAGTGGTTAGCTTTGTAGGGGTCGGGGAACCGGAAAACGAAATGGCATCAATCTTTCCAAACCCAACATCATCACTGCTCAATTTTCGCATAAACGAAACAGGGCAGGTTTTGGTGAAGGTTACCGATATGATGGGGATGCTGGTATTTGAACATAGCCTTTATGTTGAAGCAGGTTCATCAAATCAAATAAATGTATCTGAACTTTGCAATGGTTTGTATATTATGAGTTTAAAGATCAATGATCAATTGCACATACAAAAGCTTAAACTAATTCATTAAAGAGTTTAAGTAATTAAAGAAAAGCCGCCTGTAGATTTACAGGGGGCTTTTTTTATGGGATAAATTCACAAAACAAATTGTTAAAAAAAGCAAAAAATCTTTGATGGTACAATAATCATATTAATTTTGCAACAATTACAATAATGTAATAATAACAATTTGTTATGGAAGTCAATAACATAATCGATCATCTTACGCAGCACGGTGTAAAACCATCACCGCAAAGGCTGAATATTTACAAGTATTTAATTGAGGAAAAAAATCACCCAACTGTTGATACCATCTTTAAAGATTTGATTGGTGCAATGCCTACACTTTCTAAAACAACTGTTTACAATACATTAAAGTTATTTATTGATAAAGGTGTTGCCAAAGTCATAAACATCGAGAACAACGAAACCAGGTACGATGCCGACACTTCGATACATGGCCATTTTAAATGCGAAAAGTGCCTGAAGGTGTTTGATATTAATATTGACATGTCAGAAATAAAAACGTTAGATATCTCTGGTTTTCTTATAAAAGAGACCCACTTTTATCTAAAAGGGATTTGTAAGAAATGTAGGAGTGATTAAATGATAAAACAAATTGAATCCAAAGTGCAAGGCGATAAGGGGACAAGGGGACAATGGGATAAGGCGATAAGGGGACAATGGGACAATGGGATAAGGCGATAAGGGGACAAGGGGACAATGCGATAAGGCGATAAGGCGGAAACCATTGAAAATTTGCAGCAAATGCAGTAATCAATGGAAGTGAAATTGTTGAAGGATTTTCACTTGAGCAATTTATTGGAGAAAAAGAAGTCGTATTTTTCTTTTATCCTTTAGACTTTACCTTCGTCTGCCCAACAGAATTATTGGCATTTCAGGAGAAACTGGCCGAGTTTGAGAAAAGAAATGTTGCAGTTGTAGGTTGTTCGGTTGACTCTGAGTTCTCACACTGGGCATGGTTGCAAACAGATAAAAACAATGGTGGTATCAAGGGGGTTACTTATCCAATAGTTGCCGACCTGTCAAAAACAATTGCCGAGAACTTTGGCGTTCTGGCCGGGGAGTATGACTTTGACGAAGATGGCAATTCTACATTTGCAGGTGCGCCTGTAGCCTACCGCGGATTATTCCTGATCGATAAAAAAGGTATGGTACGCCATGCAGTTATCAACGATTTGCCATTAGGCAGAAGCGTTGACGAAGCGTTAAGGATGGTAGATGCACTTCAGCATTTTGAAGAGTACGGTGAAGTTTGTCCGGCCAACTGGAAAGAGGGCGACGATGCTATGAAAGCCACACAAGAAGGCGTTGCTGATTATTTGAGCAGCCATTAATTGGGGAAATGCTTCAATGGTAAAATGAGAAAATGCTTCAATGCTATAATGAATGAATGCTTCAATGCTAAAATCCTTGACTCATTGAATCCTTGACTCATTGAATCATTTAACCCTTAGGGTGAATAGCTGTCAGACAGTTTAGATTAAAAGCCAGACATGTAATTCTTTAGGTTCTGAGTGTAGTATAGAAAATAACTGTCTGACAGCTTTCGAAGCCTTGAATCCTTGACTCCTTGACTCATTGAACCATTGACTCATTAAAGCCTTAAGGTGAACAGCTG
>NIVA01000021.1 GCA_002254335.1 Bacteroidetes bacterium 4572_114
TTCAAAAATCCATAGCCATCCTGTTGGGTTATTGGTCGAGAGATCGGTAAAATCAATTGACCCGCCCTGATAAATCACGGTTTCATTAGCCTCAAAATCTGCCACCGGAAGCGGAACTATATTAACGGTAATGTAATCTGTTTTGGCTTCGGTATCTGATACATAAGCATTAGAAACAGTAAGTGATACATCAAAAACCCCTGCATTATTATAAACTATGCTACTTGGGTTTTGAGCACCTGACGATGTTGTTGCCGCGCCTTCAAAAGTCCAGCTCCAGCTTGTTGCCCCTCCAAATGACAAATCGGTAAAGTCAATACTTTCACCTTCATATATCGTTGTTACATTGGCTTCAAATTCGGCTATCAGATCAAATACCTGGAGCGAAACAACTATTTCCACCTGAGGATCGTCAGGGTCGTTACTGTTTATTAGGATGGTTGCAGTGTAATTACCAAGTTCAAGGCCAGTAGCATCAAATTCAACATCAACCGGTTGGGATGCAGTGGCAGCAATGGTGCCATTATCCGGGCTTATAGATAACCAATCTAAGGGTACATCTGAATAATCAACCTCAATACTGAAATTCAGCGGTGCATCCCCGGTATTTGAAACCGTAAGGGCTTGAGTGGTTGTCTGGCCTGACCAAAGGCTTTCATCAAATGACTGGGGGTTTACAACTATTTGGGGCGTGCCTTGTTGCAACATATCAAAAAATTCCAGGTATTTTTCCATAATATCATCCTGGCTGGCCCTTGAAGCCATCCCTCCAAATTCAAAAGAGGTACCGATAGTTTTATAACTTCCGGCATCATAAGCCACAGCACATCCATAAGCAGGGGATTGATTGGCAAATATTTTTATTGCCGGAGAAATTGGATTGATATGGTCTATCCATGCATTTTGACCGGTATAATTATAATTTAGCCCTGTCGTAAAAGTACCGGTTTGGCCAAGTATTGTGCCCAGGTCGCTTGTGCCATCCGCAACACCATCGATATTAAAGAGGTCGTGTGCCGCAGTTTGGCTGTCGTAGGCCCAGGTGTCGCCGCCCTCCATAAACAGTTTTCCCCCGCTATTTACAAAGGTTGCCAGGGCCGTCCCTTCGGTAGAATTCAATACATGGTTGCTGCTATAAATCCCGAGGCAAACAAATGCAACTTCATAACTGCTGAGATTCGTTGGAATGTCGGTAGCATAATCAACTGTAAGGCCCAGGTTTTGGATAGATGTTTCCATGTTAGGGCCTGATGTTTTGGTCTCGTCCAGGTCGATGATGACAATTCCGGGCTGTCCAACTGTGATATCGAAATTATCACTAAATGAATGGCCCCCGCTGGCTTCGATGTCCAACAACATTTCAATCACTTCGCCTACCGGGGTCCCTGCGCCGGCAGTAATACTGTATGTTGCAGTTGATGTCCCTTGAATTGGGATATTGCCATAGGATTGTGCCTGACCGGTATTCACTGTAATGAAAGGGCTTGTTTCGGAAAGTGCCGCCGTTACATTGGCCATATCTTCAGAACCATTATTCTGGACTGTGATCAAAAGGTTTACAGTTTCGCCGGCATCTATTTTGCCATTGTTATTTCCTTGTGGGTCGTTAATTGAATGGCTCAGGTATTTTAGGCTGGGGCCGAGTGGTGTGATATCGAAAGAGGCAATACGTGTACGCCAGTTCCAGCTACCACTGGTATATTCGGTGGTAAACCAGAAAGTCAGGTCATTATCGGGATCGACAGACATCATGCTATAATCCCCCCACCTGCTGACACCGGTTTGCGATGATGTGCCTTCAAGGATGGAAGATTCGGCAAAGGTCATCTGCCCCAGGGGGTCGCCATTATTGCGCCCTGTGTAACGGATGGAAGGATAGGTGCTGCTGCCTGAGACCGAATACCCCAGTGCAATATCACCTGATGCGTTCATTGCAATGCTTCCCATCCAGCGATGGTCGTTGTCGGGGCTGTAGGTACCTTCCTGGTGGAGGCCCCAGTTTGAACCGGTTTTCCTTAATTCGTACCATCTTATCGCAGCTTTGCTGCTGCCGTTATTTACGGTATGATTTGTTACCATGGCCTCATAGCCACCAAAATTACGGTACTGTAAACGGTACATCAGCCTGTCGGAAAGATCGTCGAGTGTGGTTGAAGTCCCGGGTTGGTTAACGGAAAACCCGCTTGTGCTGAAGCTTGAAACAGAAATATCGGATAGGCGTGTTATTGTTGAATTGCTTGTATTTGCCCAATCCACATCAAGTTCCCACATTTGTAATTTGCCGGAAGTAAAACTTGTGAAATAGTTAGGTGCGCCTGTGGGGGGTAGGATAGGGCCATCGGCATCGGCCGGTAAAAGGCTGCCGTAGCTTGATCCCAGGCCAAAAAATACCATTTCAGCTGTTGGGTCACCGGCGATCATCTTATCACGGTTAAGTACACTGGCACCGCCACCTCTCCAGTAATAGCTACCGCCACTCTTTTCAAACTGGTTTACTGAAAGGTAATAACCATCGGGCCAGATGCCAAACTTGGGATAGTCGGGCATGTAGGTGAACTGAAAGGCATATCTGTACCATGAACCTAAGGGGTCGCCGGTTTGGGATATGGCCACCAACATCCATTGTGTGCCATCGCCCGTATTTATGGCAAACTGGCTGGCCATCCACCTGTCGGCATATTCATCGTATAAAACAATGGGGTCGCCATCGTTGGTGCCTGTCCAGGAACCTACAAAACCGTTCCAGAGGGTGCTGTTATCGGCAGGCCCGTAAAGCAGGTTTCCGCTTTTGTCGTATATGGCAAAAGCAAGGTTCACCATTTGCATATAATGGTTTGGGCCAACGTCCCCATCGGTATCGGGTGGGGCAACGCCGCTCAGATTGTGCACGCCGTCAAAGTTTGCACCGATGTCCCTCGATGATTTGTTTCCGTTTTTTTCCTGCAACACAGGGTCGGGGCCTTTTGGCGGGGGGATGCTTTTTACATCCTCTTTAAACCCGAAATGGTTTTTTATTACATTTTCTTTCCATTCGCGTTTTCTAACCCCGGGTTCTATCAACTCCATGTCGCGGAGTGGGGGCGTAATATCGAAATATGTAGCTGTTATTATTTCGTCAGGGGCCTGTGGGGCCTCCTGGGCAGTAGTAATATTTGGCATGAAAAAGGTAAAGGTTGCCAGGATTAAAAATGAAGATATAAGATTTTTCATATTAGATGGGCTTTTAAATGTTTATTATTCAATTTATAAATTATTATCGCTTAGGATATTATCATTTATCTTACTACGATTTTCCTGACCACTTTTCCTGCCTGCCCCGTGGCGGTAAGGAAATAAACCCCATTTTGGGAATTGGATAAATCAATTTCAACAGACTGGTTGTCGGTCATCTGCATGTTGAGGATTTCCTGCCCATGCATATTTGTAATTATCAGCGATTCAAAACCGGTAAGGCCCGAAATCATAAATTTTCCGGTTGTCGGATTTGGGTAAACCGTAAGACGGGCAACGCCTTCATAAATACTACTGGCCCCATTATAGGAATCTTTAAATGCCGAGATACCGTTTGTTTTAAAGTTGCCGGAATAATCCGGGAGTTTTTCATCAAACACTACTGTAATGTCTGTCTCTTCATCTGTTTCAGGCTTTAATACCTTGAAGTTTATAGGTTCACCTTCTGCCATTCCATCTGTTGACGGTGTTAGGTGATCATCTCCAAAAATAGTAAGTGCCACCGGTGATCCTTCCAACTTAACACTACCTGTACAATCTCCGTTTTCGTTAAATGACCCTACAAAATCACCTATCCGTAGGTTGGGGATTTCACGGGCATCAATCATCACCATGTGTGTGGCAGGTGTTGGTTTAACCAATTGCCATGCATCGGGCACTGATGGTTTTGCCACAGTTGCTGATTTATCGGTGCATTCTGGAAAAACAAGGGTTGCCGTTTCCGAAAGTTTTATCAAATAGCTGAAGCCGGGTTTCAATACATCCAGTGTGTAGATTGACATGTCGGGCCAGTAAACCTCGTAGCTTGCCACCGATTTAACTACCTCCAGTTTGTCGGTGATGGGGATGAAAAGGTCTTCGGCATCAATGTTGCACTGGCTTGAAATTGGGAGGAACGACCAGCCTTCGGGAAGTACCAGGTCATTTTCTTCGGGTATGCCGGAGACTGTTAATATGGCATCTTCCGACATTTTGATCTGTGCACCAAATGTTTCGCTCCAGCCCGGGAAAGTATTCAGCCCTTGAAATGGCCAGAACACATAATCATTGTTTTGTAAAATAATCAGCTCATTTATAATATCTGAAAATACTTCATACATATCCGGGTCGAGTGGTTCCATTGCAAGGGAGAAGCCGCTCCAGCCCTCCGGGATAAATACAACCTGTTGGGTAAAAGCATCAAGGGAAACGAGTTTCGACAACCCGTAGGGCAGGTATGTCCCTTCATGATCGGGAAAAGTATTGTCATAGGCGGCAATGGCCATGTGCCCGGCAGCTTCCCCGGAGTCGTAAACTTTCCAAAGGATTGCCTCATCTGTGTTGAACCCGTCTTTTTCGGGGGTGGAGACATCATTGCCAAATGCCATGATCGTATTGTTTTGTTGGGCGTCCCATACGATGGCGCCTGCACATTTTTCAACCCCTTCATCAAGAAAGAATACCCCGATAAAATCGCCGGATGCAAGGCTTTCGCCAAAAATGTTGGGATTGGCATCAAGGGGGATTAAAATAGTGTGCTGTGATGGATTTGGCGTGAAATCCCATCCTGGCGGAAATCCAGACGGACAATCGGATATCAATATGGGATAGCCGGTTGACCATTCCCCGTTTCCGCACAGGTTTGCCCCCCTTACCGATAAGGTGGCAGTGCCTACATAACCCTCTTCCCATAACACTGCACATGAAAGGCCGTTTTGGGAAAGGGACCCGGACCCTGCCGGATCGAGTTGCCATTCGTAGCTTTCGGCATATAAAATTTCAGGTGTTGAATAATTATATTCAATCCCCTGGCAGACATCGTCATTTCCAGTGATTGGGCCAGCAGTCCCGGGCAATGGATTTACGGTGATATTGAACGCACATTGGTTTTGGCAACCATTTTCGTCAGCATAGGTGTAAATTACCTCAAATGTCCCGATACCTGATATTGCCGGATCAAATGTATTGTTTGTGACCCCTGTCCCAGAATATGTCCCTCCGTCCGGGGTTGCACCAGAAAGATCCACCGGCGCATCGTTATAACAAATTTCAAAGTCGGCAGGGCAAACTAACACGGGCAGGGGGATTACTGTAATATTAAATGTACAAGTGCTTGAACAACCATTGGTTTCGATGAATGTGTATGTAATTTCGTGGTTCCCTGCGCCTGCCACTTCAGGGCCGAAAACGTTATTGACGACCCCGGCCCCTTCAAAGTTACCACCTGAGGGGACTGCAATTTGGGAGAGGTCGATTGGCCCATTGTCGATGCAAACTGAGAAGTCGTTGGGGCATATCAATGTTGGGAGTGGGTTAACAACAATATTAAATGTGCATTGGGATACGCAATTATTCCCATTAATATAGGTATAGGTTACCTCATGGGATCCAACCCCGGCCATGTCCGGGAAGAATTTATCCGAAACCATGCCCGGGCCGGTATAAACACCTCCTTCGGGGGTTGCCCCCGTGACAGTAAACCCGGGATCATCGATACAAACTGCAAAATCCGCAGGACATGTAACTTGCGGTAAAGGATTAACAGTTACTATAAGTGGGTCGGATTCCTCGCCATTGCCGCAGGCATTTACGGCAATAACCGAAATTTCGGCCTGGCCGTTAAATTGTGCATCCCATGAAACCACAGCAGATGTTCCGTTTCCGGCAATTGTGCCTGCGTATTGTGGGGATATCAGCCACTGGGAAGATGTGGCGCCTGGAACATAAGCAGTGGTGTAAGTGCCCTGCCCAGCCCCCTGACAAATAGAGGTTAAACCTGACGGCACATCAGCTTGGGCCGGAACGGAATTTACAGTTATATAATTAGTTTTGGTCAGCTCGTCATCGCTATCGGCACCAAACACAGTGAGTGTTACATCGTAATCACCCACATTGCTGTATGTTACCAATGGATTTTGAGAGCTTGATGTTGTAGGCGTGCCCCCTTCAAATTCCCATTGCCAGGAAACTATTTCGCCTGTTGACCCATCGGTAAACTGTACCTGTCCGTCTTCGCAAATGCTTGTGGGATCGGCAGTAAAGTTGGCCTCAACGGCCGGGGAAGAAAAGCTCACGGTATAATCCTCCACCTCGCCATAAGAGAAAGTTTCGCAGGGTGTTGGCACACCGTTCCATTTCATGGTTATGCGCATCCTTGTGCTACCGATGGCGTTGGCTGCCACTATAAAGCTCCCGTTTACGGACGAACTGCTTGACGGGGGCGCAAAAACTTCTTCGCCGTTATCCTCAAAATCACCATCCCTGTTATAGTCTATCCACACCCGCCAGTATTCAGTATAAACTGTACTTGAAAAATCAGGTGTAAGGGTGATGTTTACTTCCTCGCCAGGTGTCAGGCCTATTGTCAAATTGGTAAAATCGGTATAACCTGCTGCGCCCGATGGGTTTGAAAAATCATTTAACTCCACTTCACTAATCCATTCGTAGTAAGAGCTATTGCCTTTAGAGGTACAATAATTTAACGGCACCTCATTAACTGTGATATAATTTGTTTTTGTCTCGGTATCGTTTCCGATACCATTAGCTGCAACCAAAGTTACCGAATATGTCCCTGGTGTGTTATATGTAATTACCGGGTTTTGATCCGTTGATGAGGAAGGTGTCCCTCCCGGGAAAGACCAGTCCCATGAAGTCGGGCTACAACTTGTGTTATCGATAAAGGTAACTGAACTATTGATGACCAGGGTGGTTGGGTTACCGGTGAAATCGGCAGTGATATCTGATACGTTAATGAAACCTGATTTTGTTTCTGTGTCGTTGCCGGCCCCATCACTTATGGTCAATGTTACATCATACGAGCCTGCTGTGTTGTATTGTATTGCAGGTGGGTTTTGTCCTGAATATGAATTGGGGCTTCCGCCGGGGAACGACCAGTCCCATGATGTGGGCGATCCATAAGATTGATCCGTAAAATTTACCGATCCACCTAAGCAAGGTGTTGTGTTATCTGCTGAAAATTGAGCAAAAAGCCCATCGGATACCACCTCAACATTAGAAGAATATCGGTAATAGTTTTGTTTTGTTATGGTTACTATCATTACATCTCCCGGGTTTTGTGGGGGGATTGTAATACTGACCGATGCCCCCGTCCCATCTGCTGTGCCAATAATTTCGCCATTAACAGTTAAGGCAATAAATGAACCTGGGTTTGCCAACACATTAAAAGATGTTAATCCGGCCGGGAGGACATTGTTATGGGCAACAGTTAGGTTTTGCGGGACTTCGGTGTAAAGTGTGAGGAATGCACCGCCATGATGGTGGAACAGCCTGTAGGTAATTTGTTTGCTGCTCGTGTTGTAAGGCCAGGACGATTGGTATAAAAAGTGTTTCCCGGACGCATTGGCAAAAGCGGGCATCACGTATGAAACAGGAAATTCGGTAGAATAATCCGGCAGGAAACCGGGGTGCAAATTATCGAACACGCCCCAAACGTAAGTGTCGTTCACAAAAGAGTAGGAGACTTCGGTTGCCGCGATAATGCCCAGGGCACCGCTATTTTGGCCGTTGTACGTATGACGGTGGAATTTCTCGGCAAAACATTCGTTGGTCCGGTGAAAAGCCCCGGTCTGGCAGTTTATCGAAAAAATAAATGGCAGTTCGTTGTTTACATTATGTAATGAATTGATGCTGGATGTGTTGAAAGAAGGCTCTCCCCATCCGGTGTAGCCGCCATGGTCGCGGTGCTGCAACATATATGAGCCATCATTTATGGCATTTATTACCTGCGAACCCGATCCACCCGAAAAGCCACCTAATCCCTGGGGGGTTGCGGGGATATACCCCAGCCCATTAGGGCCGAAATAATTTATAACGGTGGAAGTATTGGTTGCTGTTGACCAGGGGTCAGAACTTGGGTTTCCGGAATATACTGCATTTATCCTTACAGGGCTTTTGCCAAGTTCATTCTTTAAATATCCCCCAACTGCTTCTGAGCAAATCTGAAACCATCTCTCTGTTTGCCAGCCCAGGGCTGTGATGGGATGATCGTAGAAATCAGGATTGGTCGGAGGGTTTCTTTCGTAGTCTAAAAATTTGGTGATCATCACTTCTAACTGGGAAGCATTATTTGCAGTAATACGGGCAAATACAATATCAGGAAGGTCATTCCCGGTAACATCTGCAAATCTGTTGTCGGAAACAAAATCAGGATAGCTGGCCGGGTGGACATAAATCTGGGAGGTAATGCCGTTTGCCCCTGTGCTATAATCGCCAAGCAACAAAACCGCTGAGGGTGGTGTTGCCCACGAGTTATAAGCATCATCAACATAAGTTTCGATGGCAGAAACGGTGTTGCCGCCAATATCGGAGGTAGTTACAATACCGGTCCTGATCCCCTGTAAAGTCCTGAATTGTTTTATCGAATCGGCCCAGGCCAAAAAATCTGCATCATCAATTGTAATGATCAAGTATTCATAATCAGGCGAATCTTTTGGTGAAAGTTTTTGTTGGCTGTAATTAATTTCAGGGATTATATCTGAATTTAAAACCGCCCCATCTAAAATAGGGTCCCACCAGCGGCTCCTGAGCCTTTCATCGCCAACAATCCCGTTTCCACCTTCAAAAGCCAGTTCTATTTCTATATCCCTATAGACGATAAGTTCTTTTGTTACCGGGTTGTATTGAAATGGTGTAATTCCAAGCATAACTACATCAAGCCCGCGTATCTCTGTTTTTTCGGAAATTATGACCGGCTCTTTTGGGTAGAAGGCGTTTGTTGAATATATCCTTGAATCCTTTTCGTAGTGTAACGGGCCGTCTTCGGTGTCTAAGGGTATGCGGGGGGCTGGCGCAATCATTTGGTTTTTGAGTGTTTCAGTCCGGCTGGAGATGATTTTTACAGTAACATTTGCACCCTGTGGTATGGCAATGTACCTGCCGGTACCGGGCAAATCAGGGAAACCTTCGTTGTTTGGGAGAAAAACATCGGGCAGTTTTATGGATTTCATTTGTTCGCCTTCAATATCAAGATCTTCAAATGAATATCCGGTTATTGAGTAATTTATGGACAATCCATCCTTATTGGTACTTTTTAAGGTTATGCCTTGTTCTCCCCAATTTTTTGTTGAGGTATTTGTCTGGGCAAAATTTGCCAAACAAAAAATCATTAAAAAAGCAAGTGACAATGTGGGTTTGTAGAGTTTCTTCATAGTAGTATTTTATTTAATAAATTTTATATTAGTTCTAATTTTCTTTTTGATCAGGCAGTTTGCAGGGCCACCAACTTTAAATAAAAGTTAAAAAAGTACAATAAAGATAGTATTTGTTTTTCAGGCCGAAACAAAACACCCATTTAATTTTAAATAATATTTCCATTCAGATATGTGTAAGTAACAATAAATGCTGTATTATAGTGTGTTAGGGGGAAATGTATTTCCAAGATTAGGAAAATAACTTGTTTTGACCTGTGCCAAAAAATCAGATTATATAGAGAAGTGAAATTTGTTTTGAGCGCGAAAGTAGTAATAATTAGATGAATAGAAAATAATGAACTTAGATTAAAACGCAAAGATAGTGGAATGGATGTGCTGAAATCAATAGGCAATTGTATGAATCCGGGGTCAGTATTGCTGATTTTAAGCTAATAAATTTGAAAATGGAAAATCAACTATTTAATATCTTTAGGGTGTTGCATTTTGATGATAATCAACAAAAGCATTCAAATCATTTGGCAGATAGTTTTTAATTATCGATTGTACAAGTGTAACATACTCGTTGCCTTTCTCTGAATATCTTTTAAGCCCTTTGGCCATTTCCATTGCATTGGGGAAGTTATTTTCCTTTTGTAATTTCAGGCGCGTTTCCCTTAAATCCTTGTATGCAAAACCGGTATTTAGTAACCAGAGGTATTCTTCAATACAATCTTCGATGCCGGGAAATGATTTCACCCAAAACTTTGGGTCATCCACTGCCGATGGGGGCTTGCCACAACCCGGTGTATTGCAATGGATGCCAAAATAGTTGTTTATGCTTTTCGCGTATTCTGAACTCCCCCAGCCCGATTCGATGATTGCCTGTGCCATTACAAGTTTTTCGGGGATTACATCAACCCTGAACAAAAGTTTATCCATTCGCGAAAGGTACTCGCTTTTTGTCAGTCCTTTATTAAACAAACTGTCGGTCAAGCGGTATTTATCGGCAATTTTATTGAGCCGGTTTAACTTTTTGTTTCTCTTTATGGCATTGGGGAAATCGTCCCTGTATTTGATGAGGTGTTTTCGTTTTTCAAGGATTTGATTGTTGGCTTTAACTACATTTGGGTAAAATTCGGTAATAAAAGAAATATGGGTTTCGGGAAGTGCCTTGATGGTTTTAATGTCCTCTTCGCTATAATCTTTTTTATTGTCAGGGTCGCAGGAGGTTCCAAACGCCAGTACCACAATTAGTGACAGTAGGTAAATGTATTTGTTGTGCATGGTAAAGTTTTTTTAATGTTTTAGTGGAAAAATGGAAAAATGGAAAAATGGAGAACTGGAGAAATGGAGTGGTGGAGTGGTGGAAAAATGGAAGAATGGAGTGGTCTATTTGGTTGACTGAAGACTGCCTGCCCGTTCGAAGCATAGCGAAGGCGGGCCGGTTTCTGTTTTATTTCCCCCATCATATTCATAATATCCCCTCTCTTTTTAAAAGCCGGCAAAATTATACTTTATTAAACTTTTAAGGCTTTTGATGTATCTGTCCCTTTTTATGGAATACATAGTTAGCCCTTCTACAATATACAGTGAGTCGGGCTTTTGACCATTTGATCTGTATAAATTCCTTCTTTTGCGGAAATCATCATAATAGGTCCCTGCATTTAAAAAACGGGCATAATTCCTTACACTTTCATCAATAGATGGGTACGACTTAACGTAAAACCCTTCGTTTGCAGCTCCGTTTGGCACAATGCCGCAACCCGGTTGGTTGCACCTTATCCCGAAAAAGCTATTGCCTTCCCGGGCAAACCTCGACCTCCCCCAATCCGATTCGATGGCGGCCTGGGCCAAAGCAATTTTCTCGGGGATAATGTCGATTTTCAAAAGCAGGCTATCCAAACTCTCGAATGAATATAATAGGGAATCCATTGGCAGGGCGGTCTTTATCCGGTAATATTCAAGTAACTGGTGCAGGTCAGCTTTTTCCTGATCAGTGAGGCTAGTTTGCTGTTCCAGTTTAATGATTATGTTGCTCACAAAGTTTCTCTGGTCAGTTATTTCAGCATTTACTGTCCTGATTACAGGTAATATTTCGTAAATAAAATCCTGCTGAAATTTCGGGAGGGCATTTTCCTGTCCTGCCAAACTGCATTGAAAAAAAGTCAGCAGGAACATAATACTCATTAACGGTTTAGGCAATTGGTCCACAGGTTAGTTTTTGTTTTGATATTGAAATATTTCAATCAATACCAAAATAAGTTTGTATGAAATTTGAAAATACGCATAGAAATAATCGCCAAAAATATAAAAAAATAAATGTAACGGATAAAATTTTTTAGCAACCATATATTGACTATTTTTGCTGAACAAAGATTTTGAACTTTGCCCCGAAAGCTTTCGGGATGGATTTTGAACTATAAAATGGTTCCAGATAAAAAAAACAGTGAATTGGATGCATTGATAAGCCTGCTTGACGAGCCGGACATATCGATTTTTACGAAAGTCAGGGAAAGGCTATTTTCGTATGGGGCAGACGCTATTCCGGTACTTGAAGATGCATGGGGCCATTCGTTTGATGACATTATTCAAAAGCGGATCGAAGAAATTATCCATAGTATCCAATTAAATAATCTTTATACCGATTTAGCAAACTGGCGGGCCAACCATGTCGAAGATTTGTTGAAAGGGTTTATCCTGATATCAAAATACCAATATCCCGATATGGACGAGAAAAAGATCATTGGCCAAATTGGTCAGATCATCCAGGATGTGTGGCTTGAATTGAACCAAAACCTTACGCCCCTCGAAAAGATAAAAGTAATAAACCATATTCTTTTTGATGTCCACAAGTTTGCCGGTAACAAATCAAATATGCAAAACCCTCAAAATTCTTATTTGAAGGATGTCCTTGAAACCAAAAAAGCAAACCCCATTTCGTTGAGCATCATTTTTATGGTTGTGGCCCAAAGCCTGAACGTTCCTGTTTACGGGATAAACCTGCCTCAAAACTTCATCATGGCCTACACCGACAGGATGCACCAAGAAGAGCCTGAATTTGCGAGGGACGATGTGCAGTTTTATATAAATGCTTTCAATAAGGGGGCTGTTTTCACCAAGCGGGAAGTCGGGTTGTTTATTCGTCAGATGAACCTAAAGGATAATGATTCATACTACGCCCCCTGCGATAATGTTACAATAATTGACCGGGTTATAAACAATCTGATTTTTTCCTATGAAGATTCGGGCAACCCCGACAAAGTCCAGGAACTTAAAAAGCTGCAAAAGGCACTTTTTGTTCGATAGGGAGGTCGGGTGACGGATGCCGGATGCCGGGTGAAGGAAGCTAAGCATAACTTGAAACCCGAAACCTTTCTCCATTTTCACAAATTAACCCGGTCAAAATCCGGGATTTCTTCAAGAAAAACATAGCTGTTCGTTTCAAAATCTATTTGACAGGCATAGTGATCCAGGCCATTGGTAACCACGATGTATTTTACCTTTAATGCCATGTTATATCTCGCTATTTGATCGAAAACACTTTGGTTTATCTTTACCGGACTGGCCTTACACTCAACAATTAGCAATGCCTTGCCTTTGGTCCCGAACACGGCAATATCGGCCCTTTTTCTCATTTTGTTCAGTTTAAGGGAATGTTCGACCGCCATAAGTGATTTTGGGAACCCTTTAACTTCTATCAGGTAATGGATAAAATTTTGCCGTACCCACTCTTCAGGGGTCAGCAAAACATACTTTTTTCTTACTACATCAAATATCTCGGTTTGCCCCTGTTTTTCCCTTGTTTTGCAGTTGATGGCAGTTTTTTATTAATATCATTTAATGGTCATTGATTGTCATTTGTTGTCATTGATTGTCATTGATTGTTATTTGTCAACCTGAAACCTGAAACCCGAAACCCGAAACCTGCCTGCCCGCCGTGGCTTTAGCGTAGGAGGGAAACCCGAAACCAAAAATTGATTCATCGCCAAATTTAACATTATCATAAGTTTAAACTATTTTTGCGGAAAAATAATTCAAGCCATGATAACTAAAAATGAGATTGTTTCAAATTGGTTGCCACGATATACCGGAACGTCCATCGAAGGATTTGGGGACTATATCCTCCTTACTAATTTTTCGAAATACCTGGAGCTGTTTGCCCAATGGCACAATGTTGAAATCAACGGGCGCGACCGCTCCATGCCCAGCGCAACTGCAGGCAAAATTTCGATGATAAATTTTAGTATGGGAAGTGCCAATGCCGCAACCATCATGGATTTATTAAGTGCCAAAAAGCCAAAGGCCGTTCTGTTTCTTGGGAAGTGTGGCGGCCTGAAGCAAAAAAACCAACTTGGCGACCTGATATTGCCAATTGCTGCAATCCGGGGCGAGGGTACTTCCAACGATTATTTTCCTGCGGTAGTACCGGCATTACCTGCCTTTAGCCTGCAAAAAGCCATCTCCACCACCATTCGTGAGCATGGGCGCGACTACTGGACTGGAACTGTTTATACCACCAATAGGCGGGTGTGGGAGCATGACGAAAAATTTAAAAAGTATTTGCGGAAAACCCGGACTATGGCCATCGACCTTGAAACCGCCACCATTTTTACCGTGGGGTTTTATAATCAAATTCCAACCGGGGCCTTGCTCCTGGTATCAGACCAGCCCATGATCTCAACCGGCGTAAAAACCGAATCGAGCGATTTGGTGGTTACTAAAAACTACGTTGAAGACCATATAAAAATTGGTATCGACTCGCTAAAACAACTTATCGACAACCGGTCAACGGTGAAGCATTTGAGGTTTTAGGGGAGGTCATTTAGGGGAGGTCATTAGGTGGTCATTTTTGGGAGGTCATTTGTGGTCATTTTTGGGAGGTCATTTGTGGTCATTTTGGGAAGGTCATTTGTGGTCATTTTAAGAAAGTCATTGATGGTTTTTGACAGGCAGTTGTTATGCACAAGTGGAGAAAAGACAGCTTACAACACATTAACAATGAAATTGGATATTAAACTTGAACAGAAAAAAGAAACTGATTGACAAATATCCTGACACTCAATGCCAACCCAAATTTGTTTTTTTTCTCCCACTGCACAAAAAGTTTGACCACCTCACATTACACACATTTGCAAGTCGCACAACGACCCACAGACCAAAACTTGCAAAAGAGTATAATCTTACAAGCGCACGGTAAAGTGTTAATAAGTTTTTCAAGAATCATATTGATTGAGAAATAATAAATTTGTATTTTTGACAAAAAATGTCAATAGAATATATGTCAACAAAAACAATAGGCGAAAAGCTAAGACAACTCAGGGAAGAAAACAAATTGCCGTTACGTAAGGTTGCCGCTTTACTTGATATTGATGTTGCTATTTTGAGCAAAATGGAACGAGGAGAAAGAAAACTTACAAAAGAAGTAGTCCTAAAACTTGCTGATATTTATAAATACAATGCTGATTATCTTTTGGTTTTATTTCTTAGCGACAAAATAATGTATGAGATTCAGGACGAAGACCTTGGGGAGAAAGCATTGAAAGTAGCAGAAAAAAGAATAAAGTATTTAAAAGCAGATAAAGCAAAATGACAATTACGCAACTCATAGAAAAATACAATGCAAACAGGGACTATTACTTGACAAACAAGTATAATGAAACACTGCTCCGCAGTGATTTCTTAGACCCATTTTTCGAGTTGCTTGGTTGGGACATAAAAAACAACGCAGGAAAACAGACCAACGAAAGAGAAGTAATTTTAGAAGAAGCTTTTAAAGCAAATGCTTCTGAACATTCTAAGAAACCTGACTACACTTTCCGCCTATTTTCAGAAAGAAAATTCTTTTTAGAAGCAAAGAAACCACACATCACTATAGAGTCAAACAACAACACTGCTAAACAGGTCAGACGCTATGGATTTACAGCTAAACTGAAAATTTCGGTTTTATCAAATTTTGAATATCTTATTATCTACGACACATCTGTAAAAGTTGAAAAAGATGATACTTTTCAGAAAGCATTAGTTACGAAATATCACTACAGCGAATACGAAAGCAAGTTTGAAGAAATTAAGCATCTTTTAGGAAAAGAATCTGTTTATTCTGGAGCATTTGAAACAGAATGGAAAGAAATTGAAACTAAAATCAAACAGTATTCAATTGACAATCTTTTCTTAAACCAAATCAATGAATGGAGAAAATCATTAGGTGCTGAAATTTTTAAACACAAACCCAAAATTGACGAGCAACAATTAAATGACATTGTACAAAGCT
The DNA here is from genome assembly GCA_002254335.1 of Bacteroidetes bacterium 4572_114. GTDB lineage: Bacteria > Bacteroidota > Bacteroidia > Bacteroidales > 4484-276 > 4484-276. Next base: position 15,631 of record NIVA01000021.1, read on the forward strand.
ATTTGAACAGGGTTTTATTTCTTCGTGTTTGTGAGGACAGAAATTTAGAAGATTACCAAACCCTTTTGAAGTTTGCAAATGCTAATGACTTTAAAGCTCTAATAAAAAAGTTTGAACAAGCCGACAAAAGATATAATTCAGGACTGTTTGACCAGTTGTTAAAGGATATAATTATTGAAAATATTAGTTCGGTATTTTGGACAATCATCAAACAATTGTACTATCCTGAAAGCCCGTATTCATTCAGTGTTTTTTCATCAGACGTTTTGGGTAGCATTTATGAGATTTTTCTATCTGAGAAATTGACAGTTCAAAACGGTGTAGTTGTATTGGTTAAGAAACC
>NIVA01000201.1 GCA_002254335.1 Bacteroidetes bacterium 4572_114
AGGAATTTCAGTATTTCAAATTATTCAACCTGTGCCCATCTGATTAATCCCGCAAGTGCAGGACTCTAACCTCCCGATAATTATCGGGATGAGCTAAGGAGGAAGGTAATACGTTTGTAATGAACGTGTGCTTTTTCAAAAAGCGAGTGCAAAAATAGACACTATTTGCAAAATAGCAATACTTTTGTCAAAAAAATATTAATAAATATAGATTAATCAAAAAATCATGGCTAAAATTCTTGGTATGGGCAACGCCCTTGTTGACATTATGGTAAGGATCAAAACCGATGAGGTTATTCACGATTTTGAATTACTCAAAGGTGGGATGAAACTGGTTGACGAAAAATTCATTCAGCGTTTAATGGATGCAATAAAGCACCTTCCGGTTGAACATGCCCCCGGTGGTTCGGCGGCCAACACTATGAACGGGGTTTCAAATCTTGGGATGGAAACCGGTTTTATTGGAAAAGTTGCCGACGACCCATTTGGCAGGATTATGGAGGGGGACATGAAAAAAAATGGCATCAACCCTTTGCTGCTTAAAGGAAAAGCCCCTACCGGCCTGGCAGTTGCCCTGGTCAGTCCTGACTCTGAAAGGACATTTGCCGTAAACCTTGGCTGTGCCATTGAATTATCACCTGACGACCTCACTTCCGACATGTTTGCCGGGTACGACTTTTTCCATATTGAAGGTTATCTGGTCCAAAACCATGACCTTTTAAGCAAGGCTGTCCTCCTGGCAAAAGAAAACAACGTTAAAGTTTCACTCGACCTTGCCAGCTTCGATGTGGTGCAGGATAACCTTGGGTTCCTCAAAGAGATCATCACCAATTATGTTGACATCGTATTTGCAAATGAAGAGGAGGCTATGGCTTTTACCGGCCTCGGCCCCAAACTGGCTTTGCACGAAATCTCCAAAACCAGCAATGTGTCCATCGTAAAAATTGGCAAAAAAGGTTCGATGATCAAACATCAGGGCCAAGTGCACACCATAGGGGTAATAGAAGCCAAAAGTATTGACACCACCGGTGCAGGCGATTTATATGCAGCAGGGTTTTTATTTGGTATGGCCAAGGGTTTACCAATGGAAAAATGCGGTCAAATCGGCACTTTGCTTGCAGGAAAAGTAATAGAAGTTTTAGGCGCAAAAATGACTGAAGGTACCTGGGCCACAATCAAAGAGGAAGTTGATCGGATAGTTTCTATTTAGTGCTTGTCCATAAAGTACAAGAAAAAACTGATTAACGATTGATGATTAACGATTTTTGATTTCAGAAATGTGTGAACGTCAGACAAATCAAAAATCATATATCGTTAATCTGAAATCATAAACCATCGACTTTATGGACGGACACTTCTTTAAGGTTCTACTACCTTTTTAATGAATAATTTCTAAAACATGCAAAGGTTCGAGGAAAAATACAACAGGAAAAGATACCGTACCTCCTACGGGACAACGGTGATTAGCATTACATTAGTGTTGTTTATGCTGGGTTTGCTTGCGCTTATTGTTTTTCATGCCAACAAACTATCTGAGTATGTCCGCGAAAACATTGGGGTTTCGGTGATGCTGAAGGATAAAATTGATGATCAGGATATCTTGACCTTTAAATCAAAACTGGACAGCCTTCCTGCCGTAAAATCCACCAAACTGATCACCAGTGAAGATGCAGCAAAAAAACTACAGGATGACCTGGGGGAAGATTTTGTAGATTTTTTGGGGTACAACCCTTTGCCGGCCACCATTGTTGTTTACCTACATGCGCCATACACAGTTGAGGACAGTATTTCTGTAATCAGCGCAGGCATCTTAAACGAAGATTTTGTGAAGGACGTGGATTTTCAGGGATCACTCGTCGGGCTGGTCAACCGGAATTTGTCAAAAGTCAGGATGGTATTATTGGGGTTCAGCGCAATTTTGTTGATCATTTCAATCTTATTGATCTACAACACCATTCGCCTTGCTGTATATGCCAGGCGGCTATTGATCAAGAGCATGTTGTTGGTGGGCGCCACCCAGGCGTTTATCCGTAAGCCATTTATCATCAGCGGTATTTTACAGGGGCTGATTGGTGGGGCCATTGCTGTGGTTTTCCTTGCCGGCATCCTGTATTTTGCCCAGTACAAAATCCCGGAAATTGCTGTCTTGCACGACATCCGGTTTATTACAATTATTTTTGTTTCTGTAGTGTTATTTGGGGCGTTAATTACCTGGCTGTCCAATTATCTTGCAGTAAAAAAATACATAAAATTCAATTCCGACGCTTTATATTAACTACTTTTACGGCCAAATAAATTTAACTTTTTCAAATGAAAAAAGAAAAAACCAGGAGGAAAGCAGTTTCAGCTGAACCTAAATCACCCACCGATAAACCGGATTTTGCCTTTGATAAACAAAACTATAAATGGCTTCTTATTGCCTTAGGGTTTTTATTGGTAGGTTTTGTTTTAATGATCGGTGGTGGTTCCGACGACCCCAACGTGTTTAATTATGGGATGTTTAATTTCCAAAGGTTAACATTGTCCCCAATTCTATTGATCATAGGCTACGTTATCGGCATCTATGCTATTATGAAAAAACCCAAAGGGGTCAATTAACAACGCACTTAATATAAGATAGATAATTGGTAACTATTGCGGGTTATTACTGATATTAGGTTTGGATATTTTTGTCATTTGATAGTCATTAAGTTGTCATTTACAGTCATTAAATTTCATATCTTAAAATGACGCACGCAGTGCAAAACTTGTCCGTATGGATAGCAATAAATGACACTTTGTAAATAACAATGAATGACGCTTTGTAAATGACATTAAATGACACTTTACAAATGACTAAAAGAATCTTAAACATTGTATATTTCAGTATCAAATAAATAAATATAATTAATGAATTGGATTGAAGCATTATTATTGGGTTTGCTGCAGGGCCTCACCGAGTTTCTCCCTGTTAGCAGTAGCGGCCACCTTGAGTTGGGGAAAGCCCTGATGAACATCGACCCGAAGAACAGCCTGGTTTTTACCATTGTGGTACATGGGGCAACTGTTTTAAGTACTATCGTCGTGTTTTACAAAGATATTTGGGAACTGATCAAGGGGCTGTTTGCCTTTAAATGGAACGAGGAGACAAAATATATCTTCAAGATAATGGTGTCGATGATCCCGGTTGGTATTGTCGGTGTGTTTTTTAAAGAGGAGGTCGAATCATTTTTCACTGGGAATATTGCCTTTGTTGGGGCGATGCTCCTGGTAACGGCAGCATTACTTGCCCTCACCTATTTCAAAAAATCAAACACCCGAAAAATCAACTTTCTCGATTCCTTCGTTATCGGCATATCACAGGCAATTGCCGTGCTCCCTGGAATTTCAAGGTCGGGCAGTACTATTGCCACCGGGCTTTTGCTGGGAAACAAAAAAGAAGTTGTGGCAAAGTTTTCCTTTCTCATGGTACTTGTCCCCATTATTGGTGCAAACTTTATGGATCTTTTAGGCGGAGAAATGACGCAAGATGGAAGTATCGGGGCAATTCCACTTTTGGTGGGGTTTATTGCCGCTTTTCTGTCCGGCTTGTTTGCCTGCAAATGGATGATTGGCCTGGTTAAAAAAGGGAAGCTCATATATTTTGCCATTTATTGTTTCATCATCGGCCTGTTTGCCATATTCCTGGCTTAAAATGATCTGCAAAAAATCAATAACCAGCAACCCCGATTTCTTAAAAGGTGAGGTAATCCTTATTGATAAAGATTTAGACTGGACATCTTTTGATGTGGTGAACAGCTTGAGGGTTTTCCTTAAATACGAATTTGGGATNNNNTCAAGGTAGGCCATGCCGGCACCCTCGACCCTAAAGCCACCGGATTGGTGATAGTTTGTACCGGCAAGAAGACCAAAGAGATAGAGAACTATCAATCGCAGGAAAAAGAATATACCGGAACATTTCATTTGGGGAAGACCACTCCTTCGTATGATACCGAAACAGGTCCCGATCAGGAATTTGCCACCGAACACATTACAGAAGACCTGATTAGGGAAACAACCAAGCAGTTTACAGGGGAGATAATGCAAACCCCGCCGGTTTTTTCGGCCCTGAAAATTGACGGTAAAAGGGCTTATGAATATGCCCGCAAAAACGAGAAAGTAAAAATGCGGGAAAGGTTAGTCCATATATATAGTTTTGAGATAGAAAAAATTGAACTCCCACTTGTGCATTTCCGAGTAAGGTGCAGCAAAGGCACTTACATCAGGTCCCTGGCCAACGATTTCGGGAAAGCCATGAAAAGCGGTGCCTACCTCAGCGCATTACGCCGCACGGCCATTGGCGATTATAAGGTTGCTGATGCGATAACAGTTGCAGAGTTTAAAGGTTTGGATGTTGGCGATTAGGGTTTTAGGTGGGACAAATGATTTAGGGGGTTGTTTTATATGGAAGTTAGCAACAAGGCGAAAAAAAGAAAACTCCTCTGAAAGGACAGTGCAAATTTGAGAAAATTTATTTTGCCCCCCTCAAAAAAAAAGAAGAAACCCCAACCCACATTGCAGCACATTTCCAAGCCCCCACGAGCCAACGCACAAACCGAAGGCTTGTAAAAGAGCTGCAATTTTGCATACGCTCCGTTGCTTGATTGTTACATTTGGGCTTTGAACAAACTGAGAATATTGAAATGAAAAAGGAAATAGACAACAAACTTAATTCGAAAAACATCAAACCAACCGCAATGCGACAGTTGGTTTTGCAAGTTTTAACCGAACAAAAAACGGCCATAAGTTTGCCTGAATTAGAACAAAAATTTGAAAAAGCTGATAAAGCAACCTTATATAGAACGTTAAAAACTTTCCATGAACATCAACTCATTCATTCAATTGAAGATGGCTCCGGTTCTTTAAGATACGCACTTTGCGAAGATTTTTGCACCTGCGAACCAGAACATTTACATGTTCATTTTTTATGCAACAAATGCGGAAAAACCTATTGCATGAAAGATTCACCTGTTCCCCAACCCGACTTACCAGATGGATTTGAATTTTTAAGTGCAAACTTTGTTGTTAAAGGTATTTGTGCAGATTGCAAAAAGTAACTTTGCAACCGGGTTGCACGAACTATATAGTATTTTTGCCATTGAATTATTACAATTAAGGTTTTGTAAAATGAAATATATAGCAGTCATCTTATCGGTTTATATCATGGTTTTAACAGCCATGCCTTGCGATGATATGCACACTGCTGATTCAAATCCTGCTTTTATGAGTCAGATGTCGAAGTGGTTACTTTGAATATTCCTTTCAAAGAATCAAGATTTTCAAACCCTTTCTCGTCCATCTGGCAACCTCCCAAAATATAATCGTTTCATTTTAACAATTTGCCCGTATCAATTTCTTGATATGATACATTGTAAAAAAAGGTTGTCCATGAGTAGTCTCTTGGAGTGAAAACACCTTGAAATTAAATTATATCCTAATAAATAATTCATAATATTCAAATGATAAATAAAATAATATCCTTTTCAATAAAGAATAAGGCACTGATTGGGCTGATGACAATCGGACTAATTATTGGCGGAATATATTCCATGACCAAGGTGCCGCTTGATGCCATGCCCGACATTACAAATAACCAGGTATTGGTAATAACAACAGCTCCCAATTTAGGAACAGAAGACATTGAACAGTTTGTGACCTATCAAGTGGAATTGGCTGTAGCCAATCTTCCGGATGTAACTGAAATAAGAAGCGTATCGCGTTTTGGGCTTTCGGTTGTAACCATTGTTTT
>NIVA01000022.1 GCA_002254335.1 Bacteroidetes bacterium 4572_114
ATGTTGATATGTCACAAAGCCGGAGTTCTTCGTTTGTCAGCCCTGATTCTTCACGGCCAAAAACAATGGCGACTTGTGAAATGCTGTTTTGTTTTGCTGAAATAATTTTGGGAATATCTTCGGCAGGGTGGTGGTCGCCTTTTGCAGAGCGGGCTTTGGCACTGCTGCCAATTACAAAATCCATATCTTCAATAGCATCCTTCAAAGAAGTAAAAACCTTTGCATTGTTCAAAATTTCTGTTGATGCATGTGCCACCCATTGAGCTTTACCTGTCCTGAATTCGCATGGGTTGACCAGCCTAAGCGAACTGAAACCCATGGTTTTGATTGCCCGTGCACTTGCGCCGACGTTTTCGGGGACTGCCGGTTCAACGAGTATGAAGTGGATTTTTGGCATGGGTATTAGGGAATTATGAATGTTGAGTTTTGAATTGGGATGTCTATTTAGCGTCTGGCCATAAAGTCGATGGTTTATGATTTCAGATTAATCCCGCACGTGCGGGAATATATGATTTTTGATTTATCTGACGTTCACACATTTCTGAAATCAAAAATCGTTAATCATAAATCATCAATCGGTTTTTTGTTTACTTTAAAGACAGACACTTTTCAAGGTAAACCAGTTCAGCATAAATGGAAGAAATATTAAATTTCAAAATGAAAAAGAATACAGCGTATTCCCCGAATCTGTAATTATCCAAACCTTTGAGTTTGCTGAATCTACAACAACCCCTTCTGCGTCTTTTAACCCGGTACTGAACCATTCGAGCGGCTGGCCCGACAAGTCGCACCTAACAAGCAGTTCCGATTGATCGCTCAATATCCACAATGAATTGCCCGGCCCATCAAAATAAACGGAAGAATAATCTTCCATAAAACCCAACTGATGCTGCGCCACAATTTCCCCATCGGTGGTGAGTTCAAAAAGTATTGCAGGGCTTTTCTCCGATACCACATATAAATGGCCATTCAGGGGGTTGAAAGTTATCCCTTCGATCCCGTGGTTGGGTTCAGTATTGTTCAAATCAATCGTAAACCGGCCTGTCTCATTCCCAATGGTATCTAATTGAATTACCTCATTGGTTTGCTCCTCCACAACAAAAATCCTGAAACTGTTGGCATCGTAAACTACACCTTCAAGGTTTTGCCCATCGTAAATTAATGAATCCAACACCTCACCATCCGTAGAAATTATATACACCCGGTCGCTATTGTCGCTAACTGTTAAAAAAGTGTTTTCCTGCTTGTTGAACGAAAGGCCCGAGGTTTCGGGGATGTTAAGTTTTTTGTAATCCAAAAGGGTTAAGTCTTTCAGCTCCTGAGTGTCATCTTTATTACAGCCTGCAAAAATCAGCAGGAAATAAGACACAACGCCAAATATTAAAATGTAATTTTTCATAGGTGATTTAGGTTAAACATTAGAAAAATGAAAATGTTGTTGGGCAGTAAGAATTGAAATTCCCTAAGCGACTTAAAGTCGCCTAGGGAATAAAAAAAAAGGCACCCGGTCAGGTGCCTTTTTCAAAATCTTATAATCCAATTCTATTGAACGTTTGCCTTGTTTTCGGCTTCCATCTCTTCTACATCATTGCTTTTGCCTGAAGGCAATTCAAGGCCAAAACCTTGTTTTTTGTCAGACCTCTTGAGCATAAAGGCAAGGAACAGTGCAATAACACCCAAACCTACCAACATCAAAATAGGAGTAGTATAATCGAATGCTGAAATTTCAAAAGATTGCTGCATTTCCTGCAACCGCATGCTGATTTCCATCCTGCTCAAACCTTGTGCTTCGAGGTTGCTTCTGGCAGTTTCAATTTCAGCAACAACATCGGGATTAGATTTATCCAATACCCATCCGATACCTTTGAAAAATGCGTTCAACCCCCAATTCTGAATTGTAAACATGGTAGCATAGGCAGTACCAAGACGGTTTTCGGCAACAATTTTTGCAACCGATGGCCACATGGCAGCAGGAACAAGCGAAAAGGCAATACCCAGGGCCAGCAACCCGAGATAACCCAGCACCACACTGTCGAAGATTGAAAGGGAAAGGTGGGCAAATATTAAAAGCAATGAGCCTAAAATCATTAATGATGCAGCTTTCCCCTTTGAGTCAACAATTTTTCCGAAAATTGGCGTGAAAAGGATGGAACCTAATGGGATTAAGCTGGCAGTCTTTGGCCCGTTCTTTAACCACATCCCTAAAGTATCGGAAAGTGAATAAATAAAAACTACGAATAATACCAGGACAATGGTTAGAGAGATGGCTTTGCCGGTTTTGCTTTTGATGTTTGCCGGTACCAGTGTAACCGCCAGGGCAAAAATAAACAGGCCGATATAAACCGATGCATTCCCCAGGGTTTTGCTGCCGAATAGGATGATGTCGGCATTTGAAGGCAGATCATAGGTAAAACCGAACTTATTGATCAGCAGGTCGGGGGCATATTGCATAAATGGGAATACTGCTGAATAGAAAGTTACGCAAAGGGCAGCTATAAATAGGAAAGACCGGTTTGTAACAAGTTTTACCAGATCGGATAACCTGAAAGGTTCATCCTCAGAATCGCTGGCCAGTCCTTTCATTTGCCTGTCAAGTTTTACATCAAACATGATGTATATCAAAAACATGATTAAACCGATGCCGATCAGGGTAGCAGCAAAATTAACCGCTGGTGAAACCACACCGCCACCAATATCAATCGAAAGGGCCTGTCCGAGTGTTGATCCCAGCCTTCCAAATCCCATGTTGATGGCCATTGCAAGTGCCAGATCATAACCTTTGAACCATTTTACTATTGTCCTCATGGCAATAACACAAACAATTTCCAGCCCTGACCCAAACAATAACCGGCCGATCATCATGACCCACATTTGACTATTCAAATCGTCAGAAAATGTCCCTGCAGCTCCCATAGCTGTTAGGGAAGCCCCAATTGTTGCAAGTAGGCCAAAAACAATACCTGTCCGTCTAATCCCCCATTTATCGAGGATTATCCCACCGATAATGATCATCCCGAACACATTGGCCCAGGTTGTCCACTGGATTAATGTGCCAAACTGGCTGCTTGTTATTCCCATCTCGGTAATCATTAGCGGCTTGATACCCGAGAAAAAATCCTGGAACCAATAGGTGCCGAAGGTTAAACCACTGATTAAAATAAGGACTATCCACCTTAGCCCGGCGGAATCCTTGAGTAAACGTTTTGCTTGATCCATTTGATTAAAAGTTTTTTTATGTGAAAGTTTTAGTTTTTTGACTTGAGCCGGCTAAAGTAGATAAAAAATGGAAAAGGAAAAGTGGAAAAGTGGAATAATGGAAAAATGGAATTGTGGAATTGTGCAGGAATGGAGGAATGGAAAGATGAAATGTCTATACTGGCTCCCTTCGGTTGATGGAGTACTGGAGTAGTGAAGAACCCCGAACTTCTGGAAACAGCTTTCGAAGTATGAAGAACAATCTCAGTTTTTTCCTGGCGGAACACCCGGTCGTGCAGCAGATTTCCTGCTTGTTCAGTTCAACCCCGAAGTGGGTTGAATTTGAGTTTGGTTAATTTACTTTAGAACCCTCTTTTATTCAATGTAAAATTGCTTAACAAATTGGCATTGGCCAGCAGTCGGCAGGCAGCGCACAAAATTCCGAACTCCGAACTCCGAACTTCAAACTCCAATTCTTTCTATTCTTTCACAATTTTGCTTATGAATATTTCATTATCCATTTTAATGTAGAAGAAATATACCCCACTTTCAAAACCTGATAAGTCAATGGTTTGGTTTTGCTGTATTTCAGATTTTTCAATTATGGTTTTCCCTGTTAAATCAGAAATCCTTATTTGTTGAATGTTGTCCTCGGCAAATTCAAGATTGATTTTTCCGGTTGTCGGGTTTGGGGAAATTTTAAAATCGTTTGGTTGATATTCATTTGTGATGAGGTATTGGTCAAATTCGTAACAGCCCATGTCGGGGGCGTCGCCAATATATTCGTAACCAATATCTGTCCCGGCATCAATGCAGGGCGATGTTCCGGTGAGGTGAAAATCGAGCATGCCAGGGTTGGCAAACTGCGGGTTTTCGTTTATGTTGTTGCTGCCGGTTGCCCCGGACGGCATTGTAAGGTTACAGTAATTTATTTCGGCATAGCCGCCCAAATCTAAATATATATCATCGCTATATGCCCCGGGGTTATCATAAACTATGCTGTTTATAAAAGTTGCGTCTGAGAAAACGAGGTTTACGGCTCCGCCATCTCCTGTTACAGCGGAATTGCCTGACATAGTACATTGTTCAAAAATCAGAGTGTTGCCCACACCAAGTGTATGGATTGCGCCACCACTCGAATACATTGTATAATTATCGGCGAACAGGCAAAAAATCATTTTCGTATCAATTACCGAATAAAATGAGATTGCCCCTCCGCCGTAGTTGCAGGTGTTTTCGATAAACTCGCAGCCTGAAATTTCCGTATTCATATCCGAAGTAAATTTTATTGCACCGCCCTCGCCATAACAATGATTTCGGAGGAACTTGCAGTTTGTGAAGAACGTTAAAGGGCCGGAGCTGCTACCGGTATTTATGGCATATACGGCACCGCCCATCCCGGTGTCCCCGCCGGTGGCATCGTTATCAGCAAAAACACAGTTTGAAACCACGGCATCGGAAGCCAATAATGCCATGCCGCCCCCATGGTTATCAGGGTATGCGCCGCTGGTTTTGCCGAATTCAATACGGCAATATGATAAATTGCTTATTCCATCGGAGCCGTCAAACCGTATCCCGCCCCAGCCGGTTGCCTGGTTATCGGTTGTGAAGAAAATGCTGTCGGTTTCAGTGCCCAGGGCCTGCAAGTTTCCCTGCACGGTAAATTTATAATGACCCTGAAAGTTGACCTCAACCCCGGCTTCGATGGTCAAAATTTGGCCGGACGGAATAATTATTTCGCCAATAACCTGGTAGGGCGAATTAGCGGCATTCCAAGTTCCCGATTGATTCCCGCTTACTTGTGTTTGTGCAATTATCCCTGTTGAAATTGCGATTAAAAAAAGAAGTGTAGATAGTTTTTTCATCTGTTTAAAATTTTAACCATAAAAGGCATAAAAGAATATATGAGAAAAAAAATGTAACAACTTAATTATGCTTCTATGTGATTTAATATTTAATTATGGACGTTTCATTTTTATAATTTATTTAGAAGCAAGGGTGAAATTGTTTTTCTTTCGTTTTTAATTCTAATTGTTTAAAACTTTGTTTTGGCATGTTATTCTTCAATGCATTAATAACTTCTTCTGCAATTCTCTCGATAACTTTAACAGTAACACTATTTCCTGCAATTTTTCTTATTTGAGTATAAACAACATTAATTTTAAATGTATCGGGAAATCCCTGTAACCTAAGCATTTCTCTACCTGTCAACCTTCGGATGCCATTCACTAGCAAATAATTATAACTACCACCTGCCCTTAGCGCACATGAATGTGGCAAAGCAGAAATATTACCACCTATGTTCTCATGCCAAACACTAGGGAAGGGGTGATTTGGTTTAACCTTGCTAAATCGTTTTTTCTTTATTTCTTCGCTCACAAAATAATTTTTAGGAATATCCTTTTCGTTTTCTAAAAAATCGGACAGAGGTTGATGATATCCGGTAGGCCTGGGAAACTTAAAATGGATAGGGTCTTTGAAGCCAACAATATAAATTCTTTCTCTTTTTTGAGGTATTCCAAAGTCAAGGGTATTCAGCACTTTGTAATAAACAGTGTAACCTAAACCTTTAAGTCTTTCAATAATTATTTTGAAAGTCCTTCCTTTATCATGAGTAGTTAATCTTTTAACATTTTCCAATAAAAAGCCATAAGGTTGCTTTGTTTCCAGGATTTTTTCAATATTGAAAAATAAAGTACCCCTTGTATCTGTAAATCCAAGCTGCTTACCTGCAATACTAAATGGCTGGCATGGAAAACCAGCCAATAAAAAATCGTGGTCTGGTATGTCATTCGGCTCAATATCATTAATGTCACCAAAAGGACGCTCCCCAAAATTTAATTCATACATATCTTGGGCGTATTTATCCCATTCAGATGAAAAGACACATTCAGCACCAAATTTTTCAAAACCTAATCTAATTCCACCGATGCCGGCGAATAAATCTATTATTTTTAGTTTATCTACATTCATTGCTAATGTTTACAATTAAAATATTCTATCTTCTGCTCCGCAACTTTAAGAATTTGGCTTGTCAGTTTTAAATCGTTGTAAACCAAATCATTTTTCCACGTAACAACTATTTCATCATTAACTGAAATACCTTGCAAAACTAATTCTTTTTTTGCCTTTAGATAGGCTTTATGCCATTCTCGCCAGGTACCATGCATGTTTTCCCCTTTCACTTTTTGCTGCAAGTATAGGTGGAATCAAGGTGTGTTGTAAAATAGCAACTGTCAATCTTAAGTCTATATTTAACTTCCATATACCACTAAGATGATAATCTGTTTTCTAAAAAATTTCCTTTTTTTTCACCGGCAAAACCAATATCAGAACGAATATCCCAGGTTTAAATATAAACCACCACCAGCCCCTGCGGGTGTGAGTTCGCACAAAATAAAATTTGATCCGACTTTAATTTTGGCGCCAGCTCCAATATTTATCGATGGAATTGGGAGAAAGGTGTAACTGTCGCCCGTGTTCTCGTAATTAACAATATGGTGATTGGTCATCAGCAAAAAAGTTAAACCTACCCCTATGTAAGCATAGGGCCGGATGCGACCGGAATTGCCGTGAACATTGACCCCAATAGGGATAATCGTCAATAATTGCTGCTTGTAATTGTCATCGACGTTCTTCAAATCGCCCTCGTATTCCTCGCCTTCTGTCCAGTGCCGGTACGAAATACCTCTCGTTAAAGATATCTTTCTTGATTTTTCGGGCAGGGTTTTGTTTCTATAGAAAGCCACGCGAAAATTGAATCCTTCAGGCGTCCAAAGGATTGGTATCCCCACTGTAATATCATAGGTAAATTTTTTGGGATCTTTATACTGGCTCACCGGAAAATCCTTGTCGAATGAGCTGTTGTAAGCCAGGATATTTTTAGTGATCGATTTTTTCGAATACCGAAAATCCTCTTGGCCCCGGAAATGGTTTGATGAATCTGATTTTACATAAATCAACAGGCCAATGTGTTTTTTCTTGTCCAGGGTATTGGGGGTTTTACTGTCTTTAGAAGCACTCTTTTCCCTGGGTCTGGTCATATAAACTTCGCGACGCGAGGGCTTGTTGGTCAGGAAAATATACGGACTATCACCCTTGGGCCTCCTCCAGACTAACATGTCGATTTTGCCCTGAACAATTCTTTTCGCAAAAACCTTAATGGAATCATTGGAATCATCCTCCATCGACACGCGCTCGAATATCCTCCCATAATTGAAACCAAACCCCAATAAATCACCGGATGAAAAATATGATGCCTTTGGGTTGGATAGCTCCTTTTTAAATTCAATGCCCAAGCCCAGCTCGGCATCTGTTTGGTCGATAATAAAACCGCGTATTGTATCCTTCTCAGTAGTCACAATATAACCCGGGCTTACAGTTTGTGCATTTGTAATGTTCAGCAGAAATACTGAGGCCAACAACACGATAACACGATACTTTCTTTTCATTTCTATTTCATTATTGCAAGCATAAGTTGAACGATGTCCCGGCAGACCAAAATTCCCCAGGCAAATAAATTGATACGAAATACCCATCCTATAAAAATACAAATTTACACAGAATACAAGCCTATCAGGTCAAAAAAATAATTCTGTTAAATTCACAGTAGATACATTGTTTTTATCAGCGTTTTTCCGCGCCGGTCTGCGTCAGTATTAATTCACCCGTTTCGCCCGCTCAAAAGGTTTTGTCCTGTCAAAGAGGTAACGGTATGTAATATGGGTTTTATAGATCTTTGCCCCAATTTGTTCGCAAACTTTCATCATCGATGGGTTAAAATCACCAATCCAGTTCAATTGTAGGTCTTTATATGGCAAACCGGTCCTATAAGTTTCTTTTTCAAAGGTCATTACCAAACCGGCCTCTATGCCCTTGCCCTGGTGTTCGGGGACAATCCCAAATATACGGCCAATTATCCTGGTGCATATCTTCCTAACTTTAAGGTAATACATAAAGCGAAGTTTGTTGAACCAGTTAAAGTTGCCGTTAAGCTTTTGGATGACCTGGTTAATATCAGGGATCATTATAAAGAAGGCTATTGGGTCATCTTTGTGATAGGCAAAAATAACGAGCCGGGTATCCATTATAGGGCGCATTTTTTTCAAAAGTGCCAAGGCATGGGCTTTCGATATTTTTTTAACCCCGGCAAACCGCGCCCATCCCTTATTGTAGATTATCTTAAAGTCATCGGCAAACTTCTCGTTGTTTTTCCAGCTAATTGTTTTAAACGAGTAGTGGGGGTTGCTAAAAACCCTTTCTGCTTTTTCATGTATCAAAGTGCTGATGCCCCCCTTTTCCATGTTGCGGCGGTAGGTAAATTGCTTAAAATAATCTTTGAACCCGTATGCTTCAAACAAATCTTTATAGTAAGCAAAGTTATATGGCATATTGTATAACGGCTCATAAAAGCCATCGGCCAGGCAGCCCCAAAAACTATCGCGTTCGCCGAAACTTATGGGGCCGTCCATGGCTTCCATCCCATGCCCCTCAAGCCATTTTTTGGCCGCATCAAAAAGTGTAAAGGCAGCATCTTTATCATCAATGCAATCAAAAAATCCCAGTCCCCCGGTTGGCTGATCGTTTGATTTGGCAGTTTTGGCATTAAAAAACGCGGCAACACGCCCAACAGTTTCATTATTGCTGTCCCTTAAAATCCAGCGGATAGCAGCCCCATGCCTGAAGAGTTTGTTTTTTTTAGGATCGAAAATGGCCTCTACGTCCTCATCTAATGGACGTATCCAGTTTTTCTCCGATTTATAAAGCCTGGCAGGAAACCTGAGAAACTCTTTTATTAGTACCTGATCGCTAACTTCAATTAAGTTGTAGGTATTATTTCTATTCATAGTCTGTTTTTATTGCGAGACGAAAGTATGAAAACTTTGTGACGCAGGATAAAAGTGTTGAAAATTTGATTTTACAAAAACGTACCCAGCTACTTATCAGGTCATTACAATTTTTACAAAAAAGGTACTTTTTCATTCCTCCACAGGAGTGCCTCTGGCACATTTTCAAAATCAAACCTTATTGTTAGATTTTTAAAAGTGTTCCTACACCTACAATTTTGTGGATGAGGGACATATTGAAAAAATGTGCCAGAGGCTATTTGGAGCAAATGGTCTTGTATTGAAGCTTGATGCCTGCGGCAATAAAGAATGGTGTGTGATATACCCCAACAACAATATGTGGTTCGATTACGCAAATGATATTGTTCAAAACCCGGATGGAACCTATACTGTGTTGGTTACAAACTATGGCAGCAATCCAGCAGAGGAAAACATCTGGCTTTTCAATCTTGACCAAAACGGCAACACCCTTTGGCGCAACCTTTAAGCCACCGGCCCGGATTACTTAGACGAATATGGCCACGACCTTATACCCGTTTCCGATGCCGGGGTTTTGATTTCCGGCTCAAACTGGATACAGGTAAGTGGCTACCCTGGCCTGTGGTGGTGGCCCCCTTTTGGATAAAAGCAGATATTGAAGGAAACAACGAGTGGGAATTTGTTTGGCAGGAGAATAACTATTTTGGCGGTGAGTGTGGCAAATCCATTGAGGACGGGCATGGAAACTTTTATGGCACATGCCCGAATGGCTATCATCCCGGTGTGCCCTGCCTATATATGTTTTCAGCCACAGGGCAACAGATGGCACGACATGATATGATGGGCGATACCATTGAGCATGGCGTTATCAAAACCATCAGTATGTTCCACGATTCTGCCACACTGGCCCAGGGTGGTTGGCAACAGGCATTTTGTTGCCCCTTACAACATGGAAATCATCCTTATGAAATTTAACAGCAACCTGGATGAGCCTGCCCTGTAGCCGGAAAACAACTTACTGGTTCTTCCCAACCCTGCAAGAAATAAAGTACAAATAACATTTTCCCGAAAATACAATCACTGAGGAAAAACACCAGGGCATAGAGATCACCCGGATAAGGCCTTGAACAAAAAACTTACACTTGAAATCGTTAGCCTGTCAGGGCAACTGATACTCAGACAGGAAATAGAAAAGCGTATAAAAAGTGTTGAAGTCGATATTTCCTCATGGCAAAAGGGGATTTACCTGGTAATGTTAACAGGGGATCAGGGATTAAACACAACAGAAAAACTGATCGTTCAATAATGATTTCAATCTTTGCTATTTTTCTCAAAAGAAACAGCTAACATTTCAGCAACAGGCAAAAAAACTGGAAAGTTTCTCATCCATAACACATTAGCACAAACTTAGATGTGTTTGCCAAAGGCATCTACGATTCTATACTTTACCAATGGTAAAATAAAATACGAAGGGAAAATTGTGTTTGAGTAGAAGAAGCTGATATAAGATGTCCGATGTTAGATTTTTGATGTTAGATATTGCCGGCACATCAAAAATCTGACATCAGACATCTAACATCTAACATCTAACATCTAACATCAAAAGACGTTACTTGATCCCGGCAATTTTCTCAAGCATATCCGTAGTTATCGACTTGGGCCTTTCGAGCGGATATAAAAGTGCCCTGTCCCAAATCAGGTTGGCGGCAATACCAATTGATCTCCCAATCCCAAACAAAACAGTGTAGAAGTCGTACTCAGTAACCCCATAATGCCATTGCAGCACACCTGTCTGGGCATCTAAGTTTGGCCAGGGGTTTTTGGCTTTGCCCTGTTCCTTCAAAATTGGTGGGACAACTTTGTACAGCATGTCCACATATTTAAATAATGGGTCGTTTGGCAAATGTTTCAGGCAAAAGTCGCGCTGGATACTGTAACGTGGGTCGGTTTTTCTGAGCACGGCATGCCCGTACCCTGGTATTACATGTCCTGCATTAAGTGTGTCCCAAACAAATTGTTTCATTTCTGCTTCTGTTGGTATTTCGTCGCCCATTTTGTCCCTTACGTCCTGCAGCCACCTCAACACTTCCTGGTTGGCCAATCCGTGCAACGGCCCGGCCAGCCCGTTGATCATTGCCGAAATCGACATATAAATATCTGCAAGCGTGCTGCCAACAAGATGCCCGGCGTGAGCACTGACGTTGCCGCTTTCGTGGTCGCTATGTATGATGAAGTGTAACCTGGCAACATCGTCATAGGGTGCGGGCTTCATCATTAAATGCGCAAAGTCGGCCCCCATGTCGAGGTTTGGGTTCGATTGCATCCGTTTGCCATCCCTGTAAAGCTTTGCATAAATGTAGGATGCGATTTCGGGCAATTTTGCCAAAAGGTTAAGTGAGTCCTCATACATTGGTTCCCACATATCCATCTTATTTATCCCGGCAGTATATTTTTTGGCAAAGAACGACTCGCGGTGCATCGTTAAAATTGCGCTCGAAAAAATAGTCATCGGGTGGCTACAGCAGGGGAATGCGTCTATCACTTCATAGATGTACCTGGGGACTATGCGGCGTCTTCTAAATTCGTCCACCACATCCGATACTTCATTTTCAGTGGGGATATCGCCCGTGAGCAATAAATAAAACAAACCTTCCACAAAGGGCATTTTTGGGTCGAGATATGAAATGTCGGTAACCAGGCTTTTTAATCCCCGCATACCTCCAATTATTTGTCCAATTGTTACTTTGTCAACCACAACATCCCCGTAGTCCTTTACTAATTTTTGTATGCGTGGGCGGTGCTGTTGGATTTTGTCATTTAGTTTATCTTTTAGTCCTGCCATTTTATTGTAATTTTGAGTTTTGAATTTTGAATTTTGGTATTTGGGATTTTGTCATTTAGTTTATCTTTTAGTCCTGCCATTTTATTGTAATTTTGAGTTTTGAATTTTGAATTTTGGTATTTGGTATTTGCGATCCGAACACGAAAATAACCAACTTATTTAACACACATCATTTATTGCCCCAGTTTAACCTGGAGGTTGTCGGCCAATGCCTGAAGAAAATCAAAGCCCTGGGCAACGGTGTCCGACTGCACATCACCATCATAATTCTTACAGGCCCAAACAAAATTCCCTTCCCACTTCAGGGCCGCTGCAACCATATCGTCTATTAGGCGGTGTTCGTAAGTAATCCCCAGCTCTTCAAATTTCGATTTATACCCATCCTCATACACTTCCTGAAAAATATCTTTGAACCTGCCATCATATTTTTTAAGAATGGTGTTTTTGGTGGAGAGGTACAGTGGCCATATTTTTTGTATCGCCATGTTGAAGCACGAATTGGCAAAGCCCCTTATTGATTCATCGGTATTGTACATGGCAAGGGCCACCCCATCGCCATCAAAATCATGGACATCATAGCTTTGTGCCCCGCTACCATCAGTGGGGGTAAATGTTATGGTAAGCTTTCCTTTGCCTTTGACCAGGAAATCGGTTGCACGGTACTGGTCGCCATAAGCATGACGGCCTATACAGATAGGGCCTTTCCATCCTGGCACAAGACGGGGCACATTTGTAATCATAATGGGCTCCCTGAAAACTGTGCCCCCAAGGATGTTCCTGATTGTCCCGTTAGGTGACCTGTACATTTCCTTTAAGCTAAATTCTTCTACCCGGTTTTCATCAGGGGTAATTGTTGCACACTTAATGCCTACATTATATTTTGCAATTGCACGGGCAGCATCAGTAGTTATCTGATCATCCGTTTCATCCCTTTTTTCAATGCTGAGATCATAATATTTTATATCCAGATCGAGGTATGGTAAAATTAGTTTTTGCTTAATTAATCCCCAGATTACCCTGGTCATTTCATCTCCATCCAGCTCAACTACCGGATTGTTGACAATAATTTTTTCCATTTTGTGTATTTTGGTTTCTTGTTAGTATTTAAAACATCAAAGCATCTTTGATGTTAAATTTTTTTGCAAAGATAGGAATTGTAATCTATTCTGAAATAAAATGACATTTTAGGGTCAAGCCGGGGTGCATTGTGCCCGAAAAAAAAGGTGCTATTTTGAATTTGATAGAATTTAATATACGAGTCCGGTCTAAAAAACGAAGTTTTTGAAAATTAGCGAAATTATATTGTTTACTAACACGTGATTACAAGGTGTTTAGAAATGTTTATTGGCGCATTCGCGGCTAAATTAGGCTTTTTTTACCGGACTCATAAATGAATATTACAGGCAAAAATGCCAGGGGGCAAAACTGAAAATGACTTTACTTACTCAAAAAATTAATCATTCTAAAATCGAGAAATTAAAGAAGTATTAAAAAAAATACAGGAATATAACCCTGATATCCCTGTTATCATTGTTTCAGGGCAGGAGGATGTGTCAACAGCGGTAAACCTGCTGAAGCATGGGGCATACGATTATTTGGTAAAGGATGAGGATACTAAAGACCGTATTTGGAATGCCCTGAAAAATATCAGGGAAAAATTTGCCCTGGAAAAGCAAATTGATATTTTACAAGAAGAAATTGGGAAGAAGTATAAATTTGGGAACAGTATTAAAGGTAATAGTGCCGAAATTAAAAAAGTTTTCAGCTTAATTGATAAAGCTATCCAGACCAACATATCAGTCTCCATTTCGGGCGACACCGGGACCGGGAAAGAACTTGTTGCCAAAGCAATTCATTACAACTCGCCGCGCAACAAATATCCTTTTGTTGCCATAAACGTTTCGGCAATACCACAAGAACTGATTGAAAGTGAATTGTTTGGATATGAAAAGGGAGCCTTTACCGGTGCAAATACAAGAAAATTGGGGAAATTTGAAGAAGCCGGGAAAGGGACGATATTCCTTGATGAAATTGGTGAAATGGATATGAACATGCAGGCGAAACTGTTGAGGGTGCTGCAGGAGAAAGAGGTTACACGGATTGGGGGCCACAACGTGATTAAGGTACAGGCCCGATTAATTGTGGCCACTAACCTAAATTTAGAAGAACAGGTGCAGCAAAACAATTTCAGACAAGACCTGTACTATCGTTTATTGGGGCTGCCAATCCTGTTGCCGCCACTGCGCGACAGGGGCAATGACATTTTATTGCTTGCAAAATATTTTATTGATGAATTTTGCAAGGAAAATAACCTGCCATTTAAAAGTATTTCAGAAAATGCCCATGAGAAACTGCTGAACTATCAATTTCCGGGGAATGTGAGAGAGTTAAAGGCTGTTATAGAACTTGCCGTTGTTATGACCAACGGAAATATAATTGATGATACAGATATATCGTTTTCGGCAAGAAACAAAAAAGGCCACTTCCTGATGGACGAGGAAAATACTTTGCAAGGATATACCCGAAAAATAATTAAATCATATCTTGAAAAATACGATAATAATATTGTTAAAGTTGCCGACAAACTAGATATTGGCAAATCTACAATTTACAGAATGTTAAAGAATAACGAATTGTAAAAGTTTATTATGAGTTTTAATAAAAAATATGACCTGGCCCAACTTATTGATGCGGTTGGCACAGGCGATGACCTGAAAAGGATGCTAGGGATTTTTGCTGAGTCTACACCTAAAATATTAGCCAGCTTAAACGATAATTATATTAACAACAACCTGGATGGCGTTGCTGAAAGTGCACATAAACTAAAGGCAACCATCGACATATTGAAAATTGCAGAATTGCAGGTGGTTATCCGAAAAATGGATCGGCTCCCCACCGTCATCGAAAATCAGGATGACCTGCCTCAAATGATAAATACAACCAACACCATAATGGACCAGGTAATATCGGAGATACAAACAACCTATCTCTAAATAAGGTCCAAATTGTCGTCAAATAAATCTGTAAGCCCAAGTCCCGGTTTTAACCAAATAGATTTAATGCCACATTCATCGGCGGCCACGGTATTTTGAATGCTGTCATCAATAAACAGGCAATTGCCAGCTATAAGGCCAACATCATCTAAAACATAATTAAAAATCTCATGTCCGGGTTTACGTAGCCCAATTTTGAAAGACCAATAAGCTTTTGCAAAAAGTTCTTCAAAGTTATATCCGTACTTTTGGTTAAACTCAGGCATGTAAATGTTGTAATGGATTGCATTGGTGTTGCTCAATAAAAAGAGATTATACTTTTTTTTCAACTTCTTCAACAGCGAAACCGCATTATCAGAAAACCCGACAAGTATGCTGTTCCAGGCATGGCCTATTTTATCTGCTGAAATATTTCCGGGCAGCATTTTTTTTAGTTCTGCCATAAAATCATCATTTGACACACTCCCTATTTCAAGTTCCCCGAACAAAGGGTTTTGAATGGCCTGTGAGTATAGATATTCGAAGTTTTTTACGCCAAACCCTTTAAAACATTCCATTTGCTTTTTGTGGCTGATCTGGTAAATTACCCCGCCAAAATCCAGGATAAGGTTATTAATTTTTGAATTATTATGCATCTTTTTTGTATTACCGGGCCTATAGCTCAGTTGGTTAGAGCACTTGACTCATAATCAAGTGGTCCCTGGTTCGAGTCCAGGTGGGCCCACAAAAATAAAAGAGGTTGTCTCAAAAAAGACAGCCTCTTTTTTTTATTACCTTTATTATTAAATGTCATAATAATCACACTTTTGGTGCAAAATTGGAATACGCGACAAAAAATCACTTTTAATAAAAACATCAAAATAATATTTAACCCACAAACTTGTAACAGCGTAAAGGAAATAGATTTGTTAAATTT
>NIVA01000023.1 GCA_002254335.1 Bacteroidetes bacterium 4572_114
GAAAACGGAAGGGTCCATTAATCCCTCAGCAATTTCGTTCAGGTAATACGAATATTTATCTTTAAATTCCTGAACCTGCATCAGCCTGTCGTACAGTGGGCGGGATTCGCTTGATGACCAATCATACACATTTCGTTGGGCCCAGTTGATGCCAAACCAATCAATGCCAAATGTATTGTCAGGGTCATAAACAATATATTCGAACTTTCCTGTTTCGCTGTTGTGGTAGAGATAGAAATTGTTCTTGTTAAAAATATAGCCGTCCCAATTGGAAACCATAATATCAAAAGCCATCATTTTCAGATAATCCTCTACATTAAAAATGGGTTCGATGGCACATTTCAAATCGTCGATTGGTGTGTTATTTAATAAATCAATAAAATTTGCCAGGTCGGTGTAATCATCTTGTTGGGTGTTGGTTTTAAGGGCGTATGCCCTGCGTCCTCCCTGCTGATATTTATACAAATCAGGATCGGAACCTAAATAATCAAGGTCGGCAGGCCAAAGGCATTTAAACAGGTTTCCGTCCTGATTTTTAAACCGGGAGTCAACAAACTCTTCATCAATATGTTCAACATTAATATATACGCCATAAAAATCCTGATTAATGTAAACCCGCACATGGTTCGATCGCGGGGCAGGTATTTCAAATGACCGGAGCATATCCCAGCAAACTTTTGAGCGGGCTATGGACGGGTCGTTGTGCTCGCCGTTGAGGTTCATTTTTTCGAGGCCATGATATTTACGTCCGCTTACGAACCTGTTAAAGGAAACCTTAAAGGATTTTTTTGCAGAATAACGGGATGTGTTGCCCCTTAACCTAAAACCAATATCTTCGATGGTGTCGTTAATCGTCCCATTATCGAAAACAAAAGTTGCATGAAATTCGATGTTACTCTCAACATTGTCGTAAATCCATTGCAAAGTGTCGGGGTTAATGGTGATGTCGATACGTGCCACAACATCATCCCTGAAGACTTCATCGGCATCAGGGAAACTGGGCTGGGAAAACAGTTGTCCCCCAAAAATTATTGAAGGCAATACAAATAAATGTGCAAAAAGGGTTTTTAGTAATCTGTTAGTTTTCATAGTTGATTTTTTTTGTGCAATAATAGAGTTTTATTTTATTTTAAAATTTTTAAAGTCAGAGTTTAAGACTCTATTTTATGACAAGATGCCTCCCCCTATATCTTTCCTCCCATTATGCCCCCCCAACTTCCACCGCTTATGCGACCAAAGCCAGTTTGCCGGGTTTTGCCGAATGATCGACTCCAGTTTTTTGGCATATCGCCTGGTGATTTCCCCATCGGGGAGTTGTCCTACATTTTCTGCCAACACCGAAAGTTTCAAAGAATAGTACCCTCGCCTTTCCCTTTGGATATCTACATAGACAATGTCATGGCCATTGAGCTTTGCATGTTTTTCGGGGCCATGCAAAAATGCAGTACGGATACCAAGGAAATCCACCCAATATGCTTTGCCGGCTTCACGCTTTGAAGGGCTTTGGTCGGCGGCCATGAGGAAGATGGTGGGCTGGTTCCTGTTTTTTTCAAAAGTGCTGCTCGTTTCAAAAATAGATGCCAGTGTTGTTCCATAACGAGAACGGCTCCATCGCAAAAATTTATCCACCCAACGGTTGCTCAGTGGTTTGTAAAATGCCACAACATTGTAATCTGTTTGTAGGCTGGCCGACAAACTCCCCCACTCCCAGTTGCAATAGTGTGAAGTTACACCTATAATGCTTCTGTTTTGTGCCCTGGATTGTTCAATGATTTCAGGGTTTTTAATGCGATGGCGCTTCAAGATTTGCCGGCGGCCCATGGTAAAACTTTTAATCCCTTCGATGATGATGTCGGTAAGGTTTTTATAAACTTTGCCCAACAACAGGTTCATTTCCTGTTCGTCCGAACCAGGAAAGGCCCGTTTCAAATTGCCAGCAATCACCTCCCTGCGATAGCCAATAACCTTGAACAGGACAAAATACATCAGGTCAGAAAAAAGGTACATCACCCTAAATGGCAATATCCCAATTAAAATAATGAAAAAGATAGTAAGCAGTGCCAGGAGTATATTTATCATGTGTAAGCTATTTTATGCTGGTTATTTGATTTCGTGCCGTCCATAATTTTTTACAAACTCCAAAATTAATTAATCATTTGTTACCAATTTATTAAATTTACACGATTTTTGTTTTTCATTATATTAACATACATTAACTATGTTCCGCATTATCAAAACCATCCATAATATATTTGATAAAAAGAAGAAGAATGAAACGTATGACTACATTAGGGGGTTTGGCGATTGTTTTGAGTTATTGAAAATAGGATTTGAAAAGACAAGCCATGTATCCCCTGGATGGGAAAACATCAGGCTCAAGAGGATACTTTTTGAATTTCTCCACTTTGAATTTGAGGTATCACAAACCCAACTTCAACAAATAAAAGATTTATTTTATTTTTACGATGAAGAATACATAATTATCGACAAGATTTTCGGCCAGGTCATTGCAAAACCACAGGGAGAAAGCTCACATTTTATTGATGATGGGTTCGATATTAAATTGCAAAACTTCATGTTAAAAGAAATACTTTATAAGATTATAAATCACAAATTCAATCTTTCTAAGGCTCAGGTTAGGTTTATTTCAAAAATATCGGGATCAAATATTACACATAACGAAAAAACACAAAAAATCCTACATTTTCTGGAGGGTTTAGATATTGAAAATAAGTGGCCCGATTATCATAGCATTGTTTCAGAAAAAGTGGAATTGCTCAGGCAAAATATTGAATTGAACCATATTTATGATGATTATAAAGATTTACAAAAAGAGAACGCCACACTGATGCAAAAGTACCGGGATAGAGATAAGTTGTCAAAGGAAAATTCATTTTTACACATTGTCGTAGATTTGTTCCTAAACCGTAGAGTATATAAATTCGATAAATATGAATTATCAGAAATCTATAATAGGAAATATTCCTCGCCTCTTCAAAGGTTCAGGCTTATGATAGAATATTTAAGTAAGCTGAAGAATAGCCCTGCCAAACAACCTTTTCAATTGTCACAAAGTGAAAAAATTGATATAAAAAATATTATTTGTAACAATAAAAAGATTGGTGAGGGCATTCAGGAACTCTATAACTATATTAATTTTATTATTGCGAGAGATGAGCGGAAAGTATTTAATTGTATAAGGAAAAAAAATTGAAAATTGTTCTGACGATAGATAAACAATTTCCTGGGATTCCTTTCGGCCTTCAATAAATTGCATAAGCTTCTTTTTATCCTGTTTATCCGATTAACCAAAAACAATTTTCAGCACCTCTTCCTTTTTATCGCGGCTCACAGGTATTTCATGTTCGTCTATTACGAGCATATTGCCATATAACGATTTTATTTTTGAGATGGAGGCGATATAAGATTTATGCACACGTAAAAATAAACCGGAAGGTAGTTCTTCCTCAAGGTTTTTCATCGATTCGAGCACAATATACCGCTGATCTTCACAAACAATTTTCACATATTCTTTTAAGCCCTCAATAAAAAGGATTTGATTGTAATGGACCTTAACATGCCGGCCATCAGCCTTAAAGGTAATGTAATCTTTCATTTCGGCATCGCCGGCCCCGGACAATGAATGGGCTTTTTGCTGAAGGGTTATCTGTTCGCGGGCTTTATTTACTGCCTGCAAAAATCGCTCGAACGAGAAAGGTTTGAGCAAATAGTCCACCGCATCCAGCTCAAAGGCTTCCACGGCATGTTCGGAATAGGCAGTTGTAAAAATGGTGACCGGCTTGTATTTGAGTGTCCTCAAAAGATTTGTCCCGCTCAATGTGGGCATCTGAATATCGAGAAAAAGCAGGTCGATTGGTTTTTGGTTCAAAATTTCGATGGCCTTAATGGGGGATTTTACTTTATCGACAATCTCTAAAAAGGGCAACCTGCCAACATAATCTTCAAGCAATTTCAATGCAAGAAATTCATCATCAACTATTAAAACAGACATTTTATCCATGGCCCAATGTAACCTTTAATTTTAACTCAAAATAATTGCCCTCATTTTTTATTTCCATGTTGAATTTATCTTTATAGGTAAGCTCCAGCCGTTTGCGGATATTCTCCAATCCAACCCCGCCGGTTTCATCCTTTTGGTTATCATTATTATTTTTGGTATTAATAGTTGTAAACAAAACCTCCTGGCCTTTTAACCCTATAATTATTTTGGCAAAGGCATTTTCATTAGTATCGAAATCGGTATGCTTAAAACAATTTTCAACGATAGGGATCAATATCATAGGTTCAATTACAAGGCCGGCAAAGTTACCCGATTTTTCAAAAGTAATATTAAGCAGGTTTTCACTTTTCATTTGAAAAAGCTCGATAAATATATCTATGTGCTCAATTTCACGTTCCAAAGCTAATTTCTTTTCCCTGCCCCCATAAATAACATATCTCAACAATTCCGACAATTTTAGGATCATCTGCGATGTGTTTGCCGAACCTGTTACCGACAGTGCATAGATGTTATTGAGCATATTGAATAAAAAATGGGGGTTGA
The DNA here is from genome assembly GCA_002254335.1 of Bacteroidetes bacterium 4572_114. Classification (GTDB taxonomy): domain Bacteria; phylum Bacteroidota; class Bacteroidia; order Bacteroidales; family 4484-276; genus 4484-276. The sequence continues at coordinate 4,565 of NIVA01000023.1, forward strand.
TTTGAGCTTTCAAAAACTTTATCTCGGCTTCATTCTGGCGGTTGACCAACTCCTGCCTAAGCCTTTCCTTTCGTATCCTGTTCAATATTAATTGGTAAAAAGTGCTAATGAATATAATAACAGATTGTACACCGAAACTAGAATTTAGCAATATTTTGGGGGTTTCCGAAAAAGCAAACCCAATAGAATTGTTGTCGTAAGAATTTATGATTAAAAACCTGACCATGCCTGTTACAAAAGCCAGCAATATGGCAAATAAGAAAAACAGGGCCCACCTTTTTTTTTCGAGCAGGATGTTGACAAGCAACAAAGCGTTGAAATAAAATGCAAAAGCAAGCACCAGGCCACTCAAAAAAACGCGGGAAAATGCTGTTCCCAATGGCAAAAAATTGGCCGTAAGCATTGTGAACAGCAAAACATACAACGCCCAGAACCCGCTGTGCAGAATAATATTGAACATATTATTTTTCATCCAATCAAAGATTTTATTTCGGTTAAATCTCAAAATTAACATGGGCATAAGGCTTGATAAAACTTTTTCAACGTATTGTGCAAAATAACCTATCAACAGCAAAAATGATATTTTTTTCCGGTTTTGTGCAGTTTGATGAAATTTTCGTGCATTTGGTTTAAAATATTTGGCAACAGAAATTTAGTGCCATTTATTTGCATCAAATTATTTATTCACATAAAATATTAAAGTTATGAAATTACTAATCAAATCACCAATCGAACTGATCCTAACCTTGTCAATTGCAATTATCCTCTTCCTTTCATCGTGCAGCAAGGATGACGATAAGGTTGAAACCGGCACCATTACCGAAGAAGATGCGGTAGAAGTAGTTGAAAATTCATTGCAGGAAGAATCGGGCGGCATAAACGAACAAATTTCGACCTCCATCGAAATAGCTTCTGATTACGCTGACCCTGAAATAAACCCATTTTGTGGATTGTCGTTCGATACGCTGATAACACGAACAAATCCATCGGGAACAGTTATTTTATACGAATACTCCTTTGCATGGGACTGGGAACTTGTTTGCAACAATCAGCAATCGCCCGAAACGTTTGAATTTTCGTATGAAATGACAGGCTGGTGCAATGCCCCGCGAATTGAATCGGACGACACCGGCAACCATAGTTTTACTTTAGGGGGGCTATCGCTTGCCGATGAAAGTTTTGTTTACAACGGAAGCTATACAAGGAACGGCAGCAACCAAATGAAAACAAAACTACCGGGAAAATTACAGGTGGCACTGCCAATGTTACATTTCATGGTGAAACATCAGGTGGAAAGGTTTTTGATTACAACGGCACCATAACTTATACCGGTGGCGATACGGCAATTATAAAATTTGAAAACGAATTTACGGTACAACTCTAAGCTCCCCCTCCATCCATTTTTTTTTCTTTATAATAAAAACCGGCAATTGGATTGTCGGTTTTTTTTATCACTCCTATAATCCTATATTTACTTTGCTGCAAAGTAAATTTTTTATATCCGGGTTATAGGAAACATGTGCCGAAAAACAATTTACAAGTATCTAACAGGTTTTAGCATCCCCACCCTGCTCTTTGCTCTCAGCATAGCCCCACTGATGTTGTATGAGACAAGACCTTCCAGGTTTCTTTGTCGGTCGGGTATTGTTCTGTTGTTTAGTAATGTAGGAACTCTTTCATGGGATAAAACCTGGGAGGTCTCAATCAGCACTGTTAGGTTTTAACATCCTCGAATCACGGCCCCAGCCTGATGTTGTACTTTTGCCCTAAGTATTTGAAATACCAAAATAGCTGCCAGTTAACTTCGATGCCATAATCCACCGTTGGGTCATAAACGATTTCAAAATCATAGGGTGGCCTGTGCATGTTTTCGTGCACACGGATGTTCCAGTAAGTTGTGTATAACGAATTTTTTGTGCGGTAATATTCGTTCCCGTGATACCATACCGGCTTTCGGTTTGATATAAACCAACTGTGGAAACCCGGGTCGAAAACAATTAGTTCGTATTCGGTAGAATCGCCCTTTGTTATGGCAAGCGAATCAGGTTTTGCCGATGCTTTATTTTGATAAACATCTGATTGAAATGCGTGTGCGCTTGCTAAAAGGGCAAGGGCAAACAGGAAAATTATTAGCTTTTTCATAATTTAATTTTCGCACGGGATAGTATAAAATATTCCAAAAAGCAAAAAAAATACCAATTTTATCCATTCAACAACATTAACACCTCTTTGCGTAACTTGGGCAAATGGTTTATTACTATACTCCAAATTAACTCATCTGAGATATTATCATAACCATGAATTATTCTATTACGTGTACCAACAATTTTTGTGGCATTTTCAAGCTGAAAATCGAAATCCCTCTTCAAAATTCTATTCACTGCCTCACCTATTATTTCAAGATTTCGCCCTATTGCCCTTTTGGTTTTAATATCAGCAACATAATCCTTAAATAATTTGGGTTTGCTTATATAATAACTTTCAATCTCATCAATTGATTGCAAAATATCATAAAGCCAGGTTTTTACTTCACTATCCATAAATAAGTTGTTTTGCCGAATCAATCGATTTACGTAAATACGGATTCTTAATCGCCTTTTCTTCAAGTAAATCAACCTTCCTCTTAAATAAATCCTCCAGCGAAAATTTCAAATCAAAGTAGTTATCTGCATAATTATAGAGGTCAATACCAGAAAAATCTACAACAAAATCAATATCACTATTTGCTTTAAATTTATCGTTGAGCACTGAACCAAAAACAAATAGTTTTGCGACCCCGTGTTTTCGACATAAATCTCGTACTTTATCTATATTTCCGGCTATTACTTCCATAGTACAAAAATAGGATTTATTTTGGAATGGCAATTAAAAACTCCACTTCAGCCTGCCGTACAGCATTTGACCGTAATCGCCATACTCTGTTTGTTTATCGCCAAAGAACAATTGCCCAATCAAAAACAGGCCAATATTATCTGTCAGGGATATATCTATCGACGGCCCGAAAAATGCGGAGCCATCATATGGGTTGAGGATACCTGCAACATTGCCCCGGATCAACGGTGATATTTGATAGGCCATTTCGCCGAACAATTCCATACGTGCCGGGGTAAGGGTTTTCGCATTCATATTAGGGCCGCCAAGAAAAATATTCCCCAAATATGCATTGCCGGTCGTGCCATCGCTGTTGTAAATCAGGCTTCCATGCAGATAGAAACTACTTGGAAATGTATAATTCGCACCGGTTGACATGACGAGTGATGGATTAGGTTCAGGGTCGCATAAACCTCCGGTGTGGTGAAAATAGGTAACCTCACCGTTGAATCCTGCGCCTTTGATTTGCCCTGACCATCCACCACCCAAAACAATATCATTCTTCATCATACCTCCCAGTAATTGGAAATCGTAATTCCATTTATTAAATTTATACATCCCGGCAATGGTATGTCTATGGTCTGAATCAACTTTCCATGCCAACTGGACCGAAGATGTCGTCCCTGTATAATATTGTACACTCAAGGCATCACAACCCGGTCGTTCAACATAGTCGAAATCGAAATAGTTAAAGGTGTTAAAAATATCATTCGGGTTCCAAACGAGGTTAATTCCCCAGTTAATCCGTTGACGGCCTACAACCACTTCCAGGTTTTTCCAGGTAAAATTCACATTGGCCCTGTCGATGTTGGTAATAAAATAGTAGGACGAATCGCTGGCCCAATCAAAAGTAAGGTCCATCAATCCGTAATCAATAGCTGCAAACTCACCAAGATGTGGGTAATAAGCATAAACCATTTGCCCGAAATTGAGGGTGTTCCTTCCACCCACATGTGCCGAAAAAGCACCTTTGTACCATTTAAAATCCAGGCGGTTGGTTAACACGCCCATGGTTTGCCATTGCTTGCTGTCGGGCTCCAACCACACATTTTCTAAGTATTGGAGGTGGCCGTTGGCTGAGAAAGTTCCAAAATCAGCTTTTGTTTTTTTCTGTGAAAATCCGTTTGTAACAATCAGTATCAGAAGGAAGAAGAAAATAATTCGTTTCATAATAAAAAATCTTTTCAGTAAAATTTCAACTATTCCAAAACCATTCGTAGTTGAATTTCTTAGTGTTCCTACGTGTCCTTAGTGCCTTAGTGGTAGTGCTTGTAATGCTGGTATTAATATATACAACTAAACCGTAACATCCGAAATAACCTTCCCGTCATCCAGCGAGATAAGCCGGCGGGCTTTTTTCATTACCCTGTCGTCGTGGGTTGAGAAGATAAAGGTCATATTTTCTTCGCGGTTGAGTTTTTCCATTAGTTCAAGCAGTTCGTTGGTTGCTTTAGAGTCGAGGTTTGCCGTGGGTTCATCTGCCAGGATAAACTGTGGTTTTGAAGCCAGTGCCCTTGCTACTGCGACCCTTTGCTGCTGCCCGCCTGAGAGTTTGTTGGGCCGTTGGTCCTTTTTGTCCGGCAGGCCGATAGCCTCTAACATCTCATCAATCCTGGCGTTACATTCATTTTTGCCGCGTCCTTGCAACTGCATGATGAACCCAATATTTTCCTTCACTGTAAGGACTGGTATCAGGTTATATGCCTGGAACACAAACCCAATGTTGTGAAGCCTAAAGTCGATGAGTTTGGATTGGTTCAGCGTGTTAAGGGCCACTTTGTTAATTGTTACCCTACCTTTGGTTGGATCGTCAAGTCCGCCGATCATGTTCAACAAAGTGGTTTTTCCGCAACCGGACGGGCCAACAATGGCAGTAAATTCCCCTTTTTCTATGGTGAGGTCGATACCATCAACAGCATTGACCGGTACTTGCGTACTGTTGTAAATTTTATGCAGGTTCGTTGTTTCTATTACGTTCATTATTGTGTGATTTATTTAATGTAACTCTTTTGTATTTTATTCATTTAAGTTTTTTAGCAGCAAATAATTCAATGAGGTAATGCGCCAATGTGGCAATGTGTTCTGCTACTATTTATTTTTCCCATAAGCTGTATCCCTTGCATTTGTAGCTATTTTTCTAATTTCATCCCATCATTCTATCATTAAATCATTTAACCATTTCCCCACCGGAAACCTTCCAGGTTTTGATACCACCTCAATAACTTCACATCAATTTCCCGAAAAAATACCTGTCACAGGTTAATCCTGAATCAATAAACCTGGAAGGTTTTTTTTCGGATTAATTCGTTCAACCATTGTATCATTACATCATTGAAGCATTGAAGCATTGAAGCATTTAATCATTTCCCCACTACTCCGCCCTAACCGCCTCGGCCGGGTTAATCTTCATGGCTTTGCGTGTGGGCCATATCGAAGCAATTACCGAGGTCATAATAACCAGGATGGTAATAATAAAATAGAATTGCAAGGAAACTTCCGGATAAATAAAGGAGCTGTACCCCATAGCTTCCAGGCCTTGGGACCATGACGCGAAATTGATGCCCGATTTGCCAAAAATGCCCATCAGCCCCATACTGATCAACAACCCGATAAACCCACCAGTTATAGACAGTAATGTGGTTTCTAACAGTATCATTTTAAATACCCGTTTTCTGTTCATGCCAACCGCCATCAACATTCCAAGTTCGCGTTTGCGCTCCAGGATTACCATCAACATCGTATTGATTATACCAAAAATAAGTGCAAACAAAATGATGATCATCAGCCAGTAGCTAAATTGGTTCATCATTGTTGACATGATTATCAACGAGGGCCTTATCTCCCGCCATGTTTGCACACTGAGTGATGGGAATTTGGTGGCCAGGGCGCTTGAAACCGAATGGGCAGACTTGGTATCAATAGTCCTGATGGCAATTTCATTTGCTTCGCCCTTTGCTATCCCCAAAGTTTGGTTAAGGCCCGACGAAAGGACGAAAACGTTAAGCTCATCAAACTGCGAGTTGTTGGTTTTATAAATCCCTTCTACCCGGTACAAAATGTAGGTCATCTCCCCGTTTAACGCCTGTACCGTCATAACAATTTTATTGCCGATATCAGCCTTTAGCTTGTGCGATAATTTTTGACTGATAACAATAGATGGCGTTTTGCCTCTCTTTTCGAAATAGGTACCTGAAACAAGTTTTGCATAGATATTGGTAACTTTTTTCTCATCCCCGGGCACTATACCGTTTATGGTCACGCCCGTCCCGGTGGTTGCAGTGCTGGCCATGGCCGTAGATTTAGTACGTGAGCATACACTGGTAACTTTATTGTTGCCGGTAATTGCAGACAGCTTTTCCTGAACATGATGGATGAGGTACCGGGGCGACATGTTATCAAGAAACTTAGGGTTGTGGATTTGGATGTCGGAAATTTCGCTGTCGATGGCGTTGCTGGTCTGCTGTGCAACCATGCCGTTCATCAAACCCGAAATAAATATCCCACCGATAAGCCCGATGGCAATGGCAAAAATAACTACCAGGCTGCGGGTTTTGTTCCGCCAAATATTTCTCCAGGACATTTGTAACAACATAATATTTTGTTTTTAGCTTCTTAAACCTGAAATTAAATTAAATTTTGATATATTCGCCAGAGGGTAAAGTGCAACTATCAATGTGAGGATTAATACAATAAGCCCCTGGTTAAGAAATATTTCTGCCGAAAATGCAAAAGGTAAAATTGGCTGGACATTAAATTCTTCCATTGCAGTTGCCATTTCACCGGTTAGAGGTATTGGGTTTTTGTAGAAGTAGTATATAATAGGTGTGCTGGCAATGGCACCACTTAACACTCCTAAAAATCCCATATAAAGTGTTTCGATAAATACAATCAGTGCCAGTTTGTAGCGCTGCATCCCCACCGCAATCATAATAGAAAATTCCCTTTTCCGTTCAAATGTCATCATTAATATTGTACCGAAAATGCCAAAAGCAACAACAACATAAAGGATGGCCAGCATAAACATACCGCTGATATTGTCGCTTTCTATTTGTTGCTTTAGTTCCACCATCATCTCGTCCCAGGTCATTATTTCATATTGTTTCCCCAGGCCATCGTTTATTGTTTGATATGTTTTATCAAGTTTATCTGGGTTTTCCAGCATCAGCGAATATGAGGTAAGCCGGTTGTCGGCGGCAAAGAAATACTGGGCAGTGGCCAAAGTCATATATATTAACTGCTTGTTCATTTCGGGGGCCGGAAAATGAAGGATGCCCCTTACCGGATATTCGCCCGCCGCAGTAAATCCATGAAACCCCTGCGACAAAAGCACGATAGTGTCCCCAATGCCAAGTTTTAAGTATTTGGCCAGGGCATCGCCAAGCAAAACGCCGTTATCATTTTTATTAAGGAAGTATTTCCCTTCCACCACCCTTGATTCAAGTTTTGTGATACTGTTTTCTATGGCCGGGATAGTGCCCACAATACCAACCCCTTTGGTTATTTTGCCGGTTGATGCCAGGGCAAAAGATTCGAGCCGGGGGATAACCTGGGAGACATTTTGCTCAGAAGAAACCTTTTGGGACAACGATTTGGTGTTTTCAAAAGTGTTGTCAATGGTTTTGTCTTCCCAGTAACCTTTGGCATGTACCTGTATAAAACCGGTGGAATTGCGGATGGCGTCCCTTTCCATCAGGTCGTAGGTGCCGTTTTGCATCGAGCGCATGAGCATGGCAAGCAGGATGGCGAAAAATACCGATGAGATGGTAATCATCGACCTGCGCTTGTTCCGCCACAAATTACGCCAGGCTATTTTTGTGTAGTTTCTCATGTTTAATGGTTTAATGGTTCAATGATGTAATGCTTCAATGATTTAATGATCTAATGCTTTAGTGTTCATATATGTAGTCTCTGCATGAAAACTCAATATTTTCGAGTGCTTAGTCAGAAAACGTCAAGTTCGAGGCTTGTGAAGTGCAGAAAATCAAGAGTTTACTTTTGTAAATGACTGGTTTTCTGCACAAGCGTAACGAAGAAATTGGCGTTTTCTGGCAAGCACTATGTAAATAGCTTTTTGGGATGGTTATTGATTTGTAGCTATTATTTGTTTCCATAGGTTGAGTTCCTGGATTTTGTAACTATTTTACTTATTTCTGTTGCTTCTGTTGTTAACCTTTCCAGTTCCAATGTTTCTTTTGACAACCTGGCATCATGTATTATTTCTAACCAATATTCCGATTCAAAAATAAATTACATCAACTGCAAATTTTGTAGTTCTCTTTTTCATGTTCTCAATAAAAACTTCATTTTCAGTCATAATATTTAGTTTTTAAATTATAATTGAGTCTGGTCTAAAAAGCTATATTTTGCCGCGAATGCGCTAATATATTTTTCTAATTACTATATAATCATTTGGTTGAAAGTAATAAAATTTCGCTAATTTTCAAAAACTTCGTTTTTAGACCGGACACATAATTTTATTGCCCCATTAAAGCATTGAATCATTGCCCCATTGAATCATTTTAGCATTACATCATTGCCTCATTTCCTCACTTGACCCTCTTCATATTCTGTTGCGAGAAAAACGAATCGGGGATATCTGTGTTAAACTCCATATCTTTCATGTCCATTATGGTTTTGTGGCCCTTTTTGTCGGCGGGGATCATTTCGAGGTGGGCAGGGAGTTTCCGGTCGCCAAACTGCGTAACGTTGCTGGCTGTTTGTGTATTTACCAGGTTCATATCTTCATCGAAATATTCCATCTTCATTTCATAAAACTCTTTCTTCTCGACCCACATGATGATTTTGCCCCATACAACAGCGGCATTTTCTTTCGGTATCAGTTCTATTTTGTAACAATCATAATCGCCAATTTTTTCTTCACCAATTATTTTATGGGTATAATCCTCAACAATTGAATTCATCTTTACGAGGTCATCATTGGTGAAGTCAGAGCCCATCCACGACTGGCTCATCATCGAGGGGGGTATCTTTATCATCCTGCTGATGGTAGGCATCCAGTTCCACATATCGGTTTCGCGTTTCAAAAATACCTGGCCTTTGTCCCTTGCCGGTTCCGTAATCAATATCAAATAATATCCGTTGCCCTGCGACCAGGATTTCATCGACACTGTCCTCGACCAGGTTGGCCGTTCTATTGTCATGGTCATCAACCCTTTGCTGGTTTTGCCCATCACCAGGTCGTTGGCTTTTTGCACTATTGCAGTGGCATCTTGTGCATAAGATGTAACAATTGACATTAAAAATGTCATGATAAAAATGCTTGTTTTCATTTTAAATAAATTTATTGTAATTATTTAGCTACTTTTTAATAGTCACACATCTAACTTCAATTGCCACAGACCCCCTCTAACTACTCCTTAAGGGGGAGGATTCTACCACACTGGCCGTTGCCGTGGCTTGTGTGGGGGGACTCCCTTCCCCTGCAGGGGAAGGGTTGGGGATGGGGTCATAATGATCTAATTTATAAAGATTTAAAAACCTGTCGCGAACATGTTCGATAGGAAAATTAACCGGATCGAAAACATAGTTTAATGTAATGCCATCGAGCATGGCGGCAAACAGCCGGGCTTCAACCATTGGGTTTTTGTAGCCCTCGTGCCTGAAGTATCCAGCAATCATGGTAAACATCGGTTCAACTTTTTTCATTATCAAACCTTCGATAAGGCTGTAAATGGCCGGTTGTGTCATCATCGAAAAATATAGTTTCCAGAATTGTATGTCACTTTTAATAACCTCAAATAATTCGATGATCAGGATTTTCAATTCCCTGCCTGTAATAATTCCGTCCCGGTTTGGATCAAAAACTGAAAATAATTCTTCAAAACCATGAATGATCTGTTCTTTTATCAAAGCCTCTTTGCTGTCAAAATAATTATAAATCAAGCCCTTGGATATTCCTGCATTTGTGGCAATATTTGCTATCGAGGTGGATTGAAACCCTTTTGTTGCAAATAATTCAAGGGCAGCTTCCATAATCTGTGCCTTACGTGTTTCCCTTATCTCCTTAAACTGATGTGCTGATCGTGGCATTAAAAAAAGTTTGTTTGAATGAACGGTCGGTCAAAGTAAAATATTGTTTTCCACATGACCAAATTTTATTTTAATTATGGACTAATTAATAATCGTATGTTTTTTTTTTGTATTATTGTTTTTTCAAATGGGGCATGGTTATGAAAAAAATCTTAATTGTTGATGATCAACAAATTATCCAGGAGTTAATAAAAGCTGTTTTAGTTAAGAATATGCCGGGCTACCAGATATTATTGGCGTTTTCGGGCCAGGAGGCCATCAAGATTGCCAAAGAACAATTGCCCGAAACTATTTTGCTTGACATCATTATGCCCGAAATGGATGGTTATGAAGTATGTAGGACCCTAAAAAACGATAAACTTACAAAGCACATCCCCATATTATTGGTTTCCGCTTTGGGGCAAAATAGTGAGGACAGGATTTTAGGACTGAACGCAGGTGCCGATGCATTCTTGTCAAAACCATTCGATAATATTGAACTTCTTTTGCAGGTGAAGGTTATGTTGCGGATTAAAGATGCCGAGGATCTATTAAGAAAGCGAAATGAAACCCTCGAAATTTTTATTAAAAAGTTAAAAAAACTAAATTCGGAATTAACCCTGGTAGAAGAAAGGGAACGTAGAAGGATTGCCGAATATTTGCATGACGGGATTGGGCAAATACTGGCACTTACCCACATGAAATTATCTTCAATCAAGGATATGCCCCAATCACCCAAATTGCAAAAAATTGTTAGCGAATCATCAGATTTGATCAACGATGCAATAATAAAATCCAGGTTGTTGACCTACGACCTTTCCCCTCCAATTTTGTATGAACTTGGATTAATCCCGGCAATTAGATGGAAATTGGGCCAAATTGAAAGTAAATATGGAATTGATACGGTTTTTAAGAACGGTAAAGATATTTTGGGTATTAAAAATGATATCAGGATTTTGTTATACAGAATAATTTCCGAACTGCTTACTAATATTGTCAAGCATGCAAATGCTAAATATATTGAAATTGAAATAAAAAAGGATAAAAAATATATATATATTACGGTGCTTGATAACGGACAAGGGTTCGATTATAAACCTGATTATGAATTGAACGGGCAGGGTGGGTTCGGGCTGTTCAGCATCAACGAGCGACTGGATTCTCTCAGCGGACGCCTTGTTATTGAATCTGAAACCAAAAAAGGGACTAAGGCAATAGTAATTATACCAGCTTAAAAGATTAGAAATATGTCGATAAAAGTAATTGTTGCAGACGATCATCAATTATTTCGTGAAGGGTTAGTTAACATGTTATCTGACTCTCCTGAAATTGAAATTGTTGCCCAGGCCGAAAATGGCAAAGTTGCCATTGCTAAAGCCAATAAATTTTATCCGGATGTTGTGTTAATGGATATTGGAATGCCTGTTATGAATGGGGTTGAAGCAACGGCCCATTTAATAAAACATTATCCTGATATTAAAATCATAGCACTTTCGATGCATTCCGACAAGCATTATATTAAAGGCATGCTTGAGGCAGGGGCTTTTGGGTATTTATTTAAAAATTGCAATTATCAGCAATTGATTGAAGCAATAAAAATTGTTTATTCAGGGAAAAAATATTTGAGCGACGAAATCACCGAAGTGTTAATTCACGATTATCTTGGAAAAGAAAAAAAGGCCCCTGAAGTTGAACACCCAAAACTAACTAAACGGGAAGCGGAAATATTGCAGCTATTGGCCGAAGGAAAAGCGATACGTGAAATTTCGGAATTATTATTCGTTAGCATAAAAACAGTTGGTACGCACAAACAACACATACTCGAAAAACTAAACCTTAAAACAACCACCGACCTGATAAAATATTCCTTAAAAAAAGGGATTATTTCTTTGGAGTAGGGTTTCAGTCCCGAAAGCTTTCGGGATCAAGTTTCGGGTTTCCCTCCTTCGCTTCGCTTCGGCGGACAGGCAGGTTTCGGGTTTCAAGTTATCGATTATGAAGACTGTTGACTGCCGAATGAGGACTGTTGACCTGTTTGAAGTTTCAAGTTTGCCGACTGTGAAAGGGATGCAATCCGCGGGGGACGAGGGGATGGCATCCCTGGTACTGACTCAACCAGGGTTTCCATCCCTTCCCTTTGGTCAGGGATTTAAACCCTTGCACTACAGGTTTCTACACCCGGATGATGCCCGTCATCCATCACCCAACATCCGTCACCCAATACCCATCATCACCCAAAAATTCTCAGTTTTCCTGAACCCTGGCCTCAGTATTTTTGACCCCCAATTTCAGTGCTAATAACTCCATATTTCAGGGTTTGTCCTATTGTGCCGGGGGTGCCCACGCTATTATCTTTGTAGCAGTTTATTTATCTAAAATATCGTATCATGAATTTATTGAATTTCATTGAAAGGTTTCCCGAAGAAAAGGATTGTGTCAATTATTTGAAGACCATCAGGGAAAGGTCAGGTGTTGTTTGTAACAGTTGTGGGCATACTGAGCATAACTGGTTGGATAGCACTGATCAGTTTGAGTGTAAACGGTGCGGAAACCTGATGAGTATTAAAAGCGGTACTATTATGGAGAATTCTGAATTGCCAATAAAATACTGGTTTACTACAATGTACATCCTTACATCTTCAATAAAATCATATTCAGCATCTGAATTACAGAAAAAACTGGATTATCCTGAGTATGGCCCCGTTTGTGAAATGTTGTATGATCTACGTTTCGTGTTGGAAAAAGAAGATGACGAATATATTTTTGAGAGGCTGCTTTCTGCATGTACAAAAAATCAGATCAATGCAAATTTACCTATAGCCATTTA
>NIVA01000202.1 GCA_002254335.1 Bacteroidetes bacterium 4572_114
GGCATCCTATTAATATCGTCCACTACTTCATCAAATGGTTCAGAATGGATAATCCCGGAATATTTCCAGAACTCGCCCCAGAACAATCCGGGGTTTTCTACACTCCAGTTGTGTAACGCTTTATAGGTGGGTTCAGCGAGTCCATATTTCTTGTTCATCAGATGCAGAAATGCATACATCTGCGATTGTTTCAATTTTTCAGGATCGGGTTGCCACAGCATTTTATTCATCTTTATCTGGGTTTTTGGGTTTATTCTATATTAATTTTGAATTTTGACATTTTTGTTGAAACGCACGACCGTGCGTCTCTACTTGGGATTCATTTTCCTAATTACCTTCTATTTCAGTTGTACGATAATTTCGTACAATTGAGAAAAACCTTCCTTTGTCAGTTTCTTTTTTAATTCTAATTATCTGAATTTATCCTCATTCCAATTTTTCGGGTTATTTTTGATGTAGTTTTTTATGCGCCAATATTCGTTCCCATCCCGAATAACATGATCGTTGTAGTTTGATTGCCAGAATTTATTTTCCCTGTTAAATTTTTCAATTGGTAAATTGTGGGAATCAATAAAATCATCAATTTTTGTTGTTACCGCCGATTTATATCCGGCCATGAATGATGATAATGATTTTGGTTTTCGGATACAATTGGGGTGTGGGGATTGCGGGGATTGCGGGGAATGTGGGGAATGTGGGGAATGTAGAGACGCACGGCCGTGCGTCTGTACGTGGGAATCATCGTGGGAATCGTGGGAATCATCGTGGGAATCATCGTGGGAATCGCCCATTTTATTAATAATTACAATCGCATGCAAATGGTTTGGCATCATAATATATTCGTCCAGGATTAATTCCTTTCGCATTTTAAATGATTTGTGCCATTCGTTGTTGGCAATTTTTCCAAAATCAGAAAGGATCATTTCGCCATTTTCAATTTTCCCCAATATGCATTTCATGTTTTGAATTACTGGCGTAATAAAATAATACCCGTTACCGGAATAATCCCAGCCGGGCATTCTGTTTGATTCTATTCTGTATTTGCTATTGAATTTTGACATTTTTGTTGTTGCCGGTAATTAATTGGGCGTTGCCTGTGTGTGGGTTGCCTGTGGATTGCCTGGTAGAGACGCACGGCCGTGCGTCTCTTTACCAGGCAAGACGTACGGCCGTGCGTCTCTTTACCTGGCAAGACGCACGGCCGTGCGTCTCTACCGGGGGGAATTACACCCCCAAATATCTGGAAATAACCAAACGTTGAATTTCGGATGTGCCTTCGCCAATTTGTAGCAGGCGCTGGTCGCGGTATATCCTTTCTACATCATAATCCTTCATCAGGCCGTAGCCGCCATGTATTTGGACGGCTTCGTCGGCTACTTCGCGGGCTACTTCTGAACAGTATAATTTGGTCATTGCTGCTTCTTTTCCGAATGGTTTGTTATTATCTTTTAGCCAGCAGGTACGATAAAGGAACCATCGGGCATGCTCGATCTTCATTGCCATATCAGCCAGTTTAAAGGCATTGACCTGGAACTTGGAAATTGGTTTCCCGAACTGTTTTCTTTCCTGAGAATATTGCAAGGCCAACTCAAATGCCCCTTGTGCAGCGCCCAATCCCATGGCGGCAATCGACAGCCGTCCGTTATCGAGGGTCGAAAGCATGATTTTTGAACCTTTGCCTATCTCGCCCAGCAAATTTTCTTTGGGCACACGGCAATCATCAAAATAGAGTTCTGCCGTGTCGGATGCACGCCACATCATTTTGCCGTGCATGGTAACCCTTTTAAAACCGGGGGTATCTTTATCTACAACAAATGTTGTAAATTCCTTTTTGCCATTTTCAAAAGTTTTTGTTACTGTCTGCACCGCCGAGCCGATGGAAATTTCGGAAGATCCGTTGGTAATAAAAATCTTCGATCCATTGATAACCCATTCATCACCATCAAGTACAGCAGTAGTTTTTGATCCCCTTGAATCGGACCCGGCATTGGCTTCGGTAAGCCCGAAACCCCACAGAGCCTCGCCTGTGCAAAGTTGGGGCAAGTATTTCATTTTTTGTTCTTCGGTACCAAAATAGTAAATCGGCCCGATACCCAGAGAGTTATGGGCGGCAAGGGTTGCTGCCTGGCTACCATCAACACGGGCAAGCTCTTCCACAGCAATGATATATGCCAGGGTATCTAAATCCTGTCCGCCGTATTTTTCGGGCAGGTACATCCCAAACAACCCCAACTCCCCTATCTTGCGGGTGAGTTCAATTGAGAATTCAGCTTTTTCGTCCAGGTCTTTTGCAACCGGCCGTATTTCGCGCTCGGCAAAATCGCGTACCGTTTCGCGGATCATTTTGTGTTCTTCTGTGAGTTCAAAGTTCATATTTTAGATTTTTGTATGTTTTGATGAATGATTACAATTTAGGTGCTATGGTTATTTTTCTATTCTAAAATTATCGGTTTCGAAAATACATTTTTATCAGTCCATACTGTAAGAAAATACACTCCCCTGGGTAAATTACTTAAATCCAGATATTTCGATTTTTTATATTCGTCAATAATTTCTCCGGATGAACTTATTATTATGATTTTTTCAATGTCTGATTCAGAGTCAATTTTTAATTTACCAGATGTAGGATTTGGAAAAAATTTCAATTTAGGATGCGTTATATCATTTACCCCTATTAAATGACCTACAACATACGCAGAATCAACATAATCTGATTCTAATAGTGTAGAATTGTAAATTGCGGTAACATGTATCCAAAAATCATCTCCATTGAAAACCAAAAAATCCTCACCACAATTTGCACCAGCTTCTGTATGATAAAGGTTGTCGTCAATTTGAAATCTATAAAGCTCCGCGTTGCGATAAATATTATAACCTACTAAAGTGTCTTGTGAAGGATCAGGATTGTCCCATGAAAGAACAAAATAATTATTTGGCGTGACATACCAATGATCCCATTCTAAATTATTTATTGGATTAAGCTGTCCGAATGATGATTGCACCACGGCAAAAGTTGCAATAATAAATATTAGTTTTTTCATGATTTTGTGTGTTATTTCATACATGAGTCCAGTCTAAAAAGAATTATTTAGCCGCTAATGCGCTAATAAACTTTTCTAATTATCTTGTAATCATGTTTTTGAAAATAATAAAATTTCGCTAATTTTCAAAAACTTCGTTTTTAGACCAGACTCATTATTTACTTCTAAGCCTGTGAGGATTCTGTCTATTGTCAAATAAAGTAACCAAATGAACTTCAAAATCACTAATCCTATAATAAATAGTGGTCTGTTTTGAAAGCACGGATTTCCTCAACCCTTTAAAATGAACACTCTTAGCAAACAAGAAGGGATTATTCTCAATCAAATTAATCTGGTGATCGAGTAATCGGGCAAATTTTTGAATTTCTTTTTTTGTCCATCGATTTTCCAAATAATCAATGATATCCCTTAAGTTTCGTAATGCTTCGTCTGACCAAACAATCTTATAAATATTTTTCATAAACCTTTCGTGCAGTTTCGTGTGAGTGAACCCTGCCCTCCTCAAAATCCCTTAATCCTCGCTCAATCGATTCCATCTCTTCTTTTTTTAGGGTAAACCACCAATCCTTTGATGTAGAATAATCGTTTTTTATCTCGCGAAGCCTCTCAATAACTATCGAATCATTAAGACGTGATATCCATTCAATCAATCCCAATTTTTCTGTTAAGAAGTTATTAATCAGCCATTACCGGTTCAAATACAATCAACGGCCTGCTGCCATCAACCATCTGGCCTGGCTTTACGTTCACCTTTTCGATGGTGGCGTCCCGTGGGGCAACTATGCTGTTTTCCATTTTCATGGCCTCCACTATCATCAGGACTTCTCCTTTGGAAACCTCGATGCCCGTTTTTACATTAACCTTTATCACCTTGCCGGGCATCGGTGTAAAAATAGAATTTTGCCCTTCGCCGTTGGGGCTGTCTATGCCTGTGTAAACATCTTCTTTGATCAACAGGTCGTCGCGGTGGATATTAAAAATGTGCCCGTTGCAACTCACAAAGGCATTTCCGTAATTGTCGTGCGAAATATCGGCAGTAAAAATCCCTTCCTTAGCTTTTACCGTAATCTTGTTTTCGCTTAGATGTGGGATTTCCACCAAAAAGGTGTGTTCCCCAATAATCACTTCCGACATTCCCGATTTTGCGGGGTAAACCACAATTTCATAATCCTGCCCGTCCATGGTAAGTTTCAATTTGAGGATGTCGCGCCAATGGCCAATATTTTCCCAAATTGATGAGGGGGTGTTCCCGTTTTTGTAATTGAGGAAATACAATACATAGGAGGACAACGGTGCGTCTATCACAATCCTTCCACGCTTTTGTTCAGATGATTTTACAATTTCATCAAGGTGCAGGTCGCAATAACTGGTCGAAATTGTGTTTTGGATGTAGTTTTCCTGTTGAAGGAGTTCGATAAGAAAACGGATGTTGGTCTTGATGCCGTGGATGATATATTCCTTCAGGACATCGATCATTTTTAGGCGGGCGTGTTCACGGTCCTGTTCCCAAACAATGACTTTGGAGATCATAGGATCGTAAAAGCTATGGATTGTTGTGGCTTTGTTGGTGCAGGCATCAATCCTTACCCGTCGGTTTTTGGGTTCGCGGTAAAGGATCATATTTCCAGGAGAGGGCAGAAAGTTGTTCGATGGATCCTCGGCATAAACCCTACACTCGATGGCATGGCCGCTTTGCCTGATGTCGTCCTGGGCAAAGCTCAACGGGTTTCCTGCCGCCACCAAAATCTGCTCCTGTACCAGGTCGATACCGGTAACCATTTCGGTAATAGGGTGCTCCACCTGGATGCGGGTATTCATCTCAAGAAAATAGAAATTCAAATCCTTGTCCACCAAAAATTCGATGGTACCGGCATTGTTGTAACCAATCTCTTTGGTAATCATAACAGCTGCCTCTCCCATTTTTTTCCTAACCTCATCGGTGAGGGTTGGTGATGGCGATTCCTCGATAATTTTTTGATACCTGCGCTGAATAGAACATTCGCGCTCGAACAGATGAACAGCATTGCCGTGCTTGTCGCCCATCACCTGAAATTCGATGTGGCGTGGCTCAACCACATATTTTTCGATAAAAACCGTTCCATCGCCGAAATAGGATTTTGCCTCACGGGTGGTAGATTCTATCACACTTTCAATTTCTGCAAGGTCGTTAACTATCCTCATGCCTTTGCCCCCGCCACCTGCCGCAGCTTTCACCAATATCGGCAAAGGTATTTTTCCGGCCTCCCTAATCAGGGTCTCTGCATCGCCAACAATGGCCTGGGTTGTGGGCACCCCAATCTTCTGCACAAATTCCCTCGATTCAATTTTATTTCCCATCAACCGGATGGCACGGGTATCGGGGCCGATAAATGTAATCCCCGATTCCTCGCAAGCCTTTACCAGGGCGGGGCTTTCCGACAAAAACCCATATCCGGGATGAATCGCATCCGACCTGGTTTCGCGGGCAATTTCGATGATCTTTTCTACATTCAAATAGGTCTCGCTCAATTCCTCATAACCCAAACAATAGGCTTCATCTGCAAAGGAAACATGCCAGGAACTTTTATCTACCTCGGCATAAACTGCCACTGTACGGATGCCCAGTGCTTTGGCGGCACGCATTACGCGGATGGCGATTTCGCCCCGGTTGGCGACCAATATCTTATCGAAGAGAATTTTGCTTTTTTTCATTGTGTTAGGTCTCATAGGAATATCTATCTAATTTGAAACTATTTTTTTCATTATTACCTGCTGGCATTTTTCAATTCATAACTTGTACTTCTTCCTCCTGCGTCTTCTTTTTGTAAAATATCTTTACTAATCAAATCATTAATATCTCTAACTGCTGAATCTTTTGAACACTTTGCAATTTTAGCCCATTTGGAAGAAGTCAATTTACCATCAAAGTCATCTAACAGTCTGTTTAATATCTTTTTCTGCCGTTCATTTATTATTGTTTTTGAATGTTTATTCCAGAAATCAGCTTTTGATAATACTCGTGTTAATGTCTTATCAGTTGATTTTAAGGCATTGATTAAACAACTTAAAAACCATTTTATCCATTCTGTTATATCAAGGTTTCCTTTTTGTGTTTTTTCAAGTATTTCATAGTATTGTTTTCTTTCAACCCTTATTTGAGCAGACATACTATAAAATCGTTGTGTGCTTTTATCTGATTGCGCTAATAGCATATCTGTTAATGCCCTTGTTATTCGACCATTTCCATCTTGAAAAGGGTGAATTGTAACAAACCAAAGGTGTGAAATAGCTGCTTTTATTACCAAATCAATTTTATCATTTTCGTTAAACCATTCGATAAAATGGTTCATTTCTGCTTCTATTAAATCGGCATCAGGTGCTTGGAAATGAACTTTTTCTTTCCCTGGCCTACCTGAAACAACTTGCATTGAACCACTTGTATCTTTTCTCCAATCTGCAACCGTTATTTTGAACATTCCACTTCTACCCATTGGAAACAATGCAGCATGCCAATCGAAGAGTCTGTCTGCGGTTAACGGTTTGAAACAATTGTGAGTTGCGTCAATCATCATTTCTACCATTCCATCAACATTTCTATCTGACATAACCGCCCCTGCGAATTCCATTCCTAACCTTTGAGCAATTGAAGAGCGAACTTGTTCGGGATTTAAAAGTTCTCCTTCAATTTCTGCAGATTTTAAAACATCTAATGTCAATGTATCCAGTAAAGCTTCGTCTCTCAAATCAAAGCCTAACGATTCCATTCTGCCAATTAATCGTCCTTGTAGGTTTCTTGCTTCACTTAATAAGTTTACCAACTCCGTAATTTTCCAAATGAAGTTGGGCCAATTGATCTTTTGATGTATGTAACAACTCATTCGTTGTAATTTTTGCAACAAAAATACACTTTATTCGTCGCATTAAAAAATTATCGTTGCATTATTTGCATTGATTGTAGGGTTTATTCGTTGCACTGTCGTTTTCTTTGCTTGCATGCAACTTGCAACCTGTAATCTAAAACTACTCCCCCACCCAATCAGGCTTTCGTTTATTTAAAAAGGCATCCATCCCCTCCTGTCCTTCATCGGATGCGCGGATTTCGGCGATCATTTTTGCTGTGGATACCACTGCTTCTTCCAGGGTTAGTTTATTGGAAATATCAAAAATCAGGTTTTTGCAGTGGGTCATTGCTTTGGGGCCGCTTGTCCGCAAAACTTTTATCACCGATAGCAGGTGCGCCTCCAATAATTCGGGGGGCAGCGATTT
>NIVA01000203.1 GCA_002254335.1 Bacteroidetes bacterium 4572_114
CGGGAAGGCATTGGCGACACCCTGGCGCAAGGCATCAGACATGCCGCCAGTGAGTGGGACCTGGAGGATATCGCGGTGCATGTCAAAGGAATGGAACCGGCCGGTTATGACCCGCGCTCGTTAAAGGGCATGGGGCTGGCATTTGCCACCTCTGATCGAGGAGCGTGCCATTTGCGGGCCACTTTTTACAAACCGGAACTGGCCGGTATGATTCCACCAGATCAAATTGAAGGCAAGGCCGAAATGTTCGTTGACTTTGAAGATCGGTTGACGGTTTTTGACACTCTGATTTTTTGTCGTTTTTTCCGTGATATGTATTTGTGGGAAGAACTCGGAGAAACCATACATGCTGTTACCGGACTTTCCGGAGATAAGAAAAACCTGCTCGCTGTCGCCAAATCTGTCTCTGACATTGTTCGCAAATTCAACATCCGCGAAGGCTTGACAGCCGATGATGACTGGCTACCCAAGAAATTGTTTACAAAACTCGAAGACACCGGCCACGAAATAAAAGCCGAAGAACTGGAATATATGCGCAAAGAATATTATCGGCTTCGCGGGTGGGATGCGAATGGCATACCACCGGAAGAATAAAACACGGGACAATTCGGCATCCTTTATTTCCCGGTTTACCATTTTTTGAATGTAGGGTGGGTGAAGCGTAGCGAAACCCACCCTACACTTTGGGTATATTATTTCGGATGAGGTGTACTTTATGAGTATCAAGAAGCGTGACAGCAAGTTGCCGGACTATGCTCTGGTGGAACGCCAGGAGATGATGATTGGCTGCGGACAGGGCGATGAAACCCTCAATCGCCCCCAGATCGGTGTGGTCAGCAGTTGGGGCGAGATCAATCCCGCTTCCATTCATTTGGACAAAGTGGTGCAGATGGTTAAAGCTGGCGTGTGGGCGGCCGGAGGCACTCCCCGGGAGTTTGTCATCAGCTCAATTTGTACCAGTATGGCCGGTCACGACAACTATCATTTGCCGCATCGCGATTTGACAGCCGGCTATATCGAGACCGTAGCCATGACCAATTTGTTTGACGCCATGGTTTTTCTGCCGGTTTGTGATGACGTGATACCGGCGCATTTAATGGCCGCCGCCAGGCTTGACATTCCCGCCATTACAGTTACCGGCGGCTACATGCAGCTCAACCGCTTCAAAGGCCGGCGTATCGATCCGTTGGATGTGGCGGCCAGGCACTATCAGGCTTTCAAGGCAGGCGATTTGACGGAAGTTGAATTTGGCGAAGTCAAGGACAAGGGATGTCCGGGTACTGGTGCCTGCCCTGTCATGGGCACGGCCAACACAATGGCAGCCCTGGCCGAGGCTCTGGGCATGACTCTGCCGGGCAACGCATCGGTTCCCGGAGCGGATTCCCGGTTGCAGCGGATGGCATTCCAGGCCGGACAGCAAATCATGCACCTGTTACTGCATGGGTTAAAGCCCAGCCGGATACTGACGCCGGCGGCTTTTGATAACGCCATTCGGGTATTGATGGCCATTGGCGGTTCGACCAATGGCGTGTTGCATCTCCAAGCCATTGCCGCCGAACTCGATCTGGAGATCAAACCCGAACGATTCAATGAATTAAGCCGTTCAACACCATTTATTTGCGATGTCTATCCTTCCGGATCGGGCGGTCATTTCATGGCCGATCTGGATGAAGCCGGTGGCATTACGGGAGTGATGAAAGTGTTGCAACCACTTCTGGATTTAGAGACTCTCACTGTCACGGGACATCCGCTGAAACGCAATTTGGAAACGGCTGGCGTGGCCAACGCTGATGTGATTCATTCGTTGGAAACTCCCCTTGAAAAAGAAGGCGGGTTGATCTTTCTGACCGGGAATCTGGCACCCAATGGGGCCTTGATCAAAAAAGCTGCCGTACCCCCCTCCATGCAACAGCACACGGGACCGGCGGTTATTTTTACTGATGAAGAATCAGCCTGCCGGGCCCTGATTGAATATCAGTTGCCCCCTGGATCGGTAGTCGTTATCCGTTATGTCGGTCCCAAGGGCGATCCGGGTATGCGGCTGTTACAGCGATTTTTATGGCAACTGTCCGCCAAAGGCTTGCAGGACAGGATCGCTTTAATCACGGATGGCCGTTTTTCAGGTACCAACAAGGGTTGTGCGGTAGGCCATATCGGACCGGAGGCAGCCGAGGGCGGCCCGCTGGCCATTGTTGCCGATGGGGATCAAATTGAAATCGACATCACCAACGCCCAAATCAACCTGTTGATTCCCGACTCGGATTTCAAAAAACGGCTTGCGGCATGGACGCCTCCAACGCCAAAAGTCAAAAAGGGTTTTCTGGCGATTTATTCAAAGATGGCCAAATCAGCAATGGCATGGGACTTTTATTGGGTTAGGAGTTACGCAGTTGAAATGTAACCAATTGATTTTATTGAATATGACATTTTGTTACATCTAACAAATTCAGATAGTTAAAATTCAACTGCGTAACTCCTATCGGTATCAAATTTGTCAAAGATCAAAAAACAAATGGTTCGGTAATTTTTTCGATTCAACAGGTTGAAAATCATAATTGCTTGAAATCATTGCAAAAAATCTTACTCCTTGATTCCATAACCACCTGAAATTATTACTTTTTACCGAACTATTGAAAAACCAAAGAACCATTTTATTTCAAGTAGCGTGGTTCCTTGCAAAAAAATGTGCGTCAGCATTGTTTTTTTCTTGACAAAACCGATAATCTTCATATATCAGCTACAAGAGTATTGTCTGATATATCACAGTAAATTATCTTAACATTATAATCACTGTACAGGACAAAAATTAAAACACTACAAAATATAGAACAAAATGCTGCTATATGTGGTATTGCAGGCCATAAAACACGCTATATACAGTAGCTTGGATTTTTTGTCCTGTCCTGTACAGTGCATTATCATTTTCAATATAATGAAAAATAGCTGTTCAGATCATGGCAGATATATCAGAAGCTCTTTTATTAGGAACGATTAAATTACATATATCATTCAAATCATAAGTTTCACTTTACTTGTCAGTCATAAATTATTGTAAGCTAACGTCAGTTCGACATAATACTATTTGATTTTATTAAGAATTATGGAAACATTGTCTTCAGATGATAAAATTTTTGACAATTAATGCAGCCTATAATACTATCGAAAAAACGAATCAGACAATCTGTAATGTCGTTAAGCGAAATAATGACAATTATTATCTTATCACATTCTTCGAACTATCGTACGTTTAAAAAGTTTTATACCGGCTTTATAGCGGAGTATCACGGCAAAGCCTTTCCTGATCTGGTCAGTCACAACCGCTTTATCGAATTGAAAGCGTCGGCGCTTATTCCGCTTTGCCACTATTTAAATCAGAAAAAAGGTAAGGCGACAGGTATCACTTTTGTCGATTCCACACCAATCAAAGTTTGTGACAACCGAAGAATTCATTCACATAAGGTATTTAAAAAATTGGCAAAACGAGGGAAAAATTCAACAGGCTGGTTTTACGGATTTAAACTGCACATCATTATCAACGACCACGGTGAACTCCTGGCTTTCTGATTACCCCCGGCAATGTCGATGATCGCAAACCGATTCCCGATATGGCTGCTGACATATCAGGTAAACTTTTCGGAGACAAAGGATATATTTCCCAACCGCTTTTTGATCAGCTCCTTAAAAATGGTGTTCAGTCAGTAACTGAAATCAGGAAAAATATGAAAAATGTACTAATGCCTGTCGTAGATAAAATTTTGCTGAGAAAAAGGGCTTTGATTGAAACAGTTAATGATCGGCTAAAAAATATATCCCAAATTGAACATACCAGACATCGAAGCGTGATCAACTTTATGGTCAATATTGTCGCGGGCCTGATTGCTTACACTTGGTAGCCGAAAAAGCCGTCTCTTAATCTTAGCCAGGTTTCTGACGAATTGTAGCCAATTGTGGTATAATTTATGTCGAACTCACGTTAAGCTAATGATTTTGTCAGTTTCAATGCCTTTATCATACCCGAGGGCAAGGAGTTAAGGGATAACTTGAAACTTATGGTGAAAAAGATTTAGTTTTTGGGTTCTTCGCGGATTTGTGGGAAAAACTGCATACCGGTTCTTTTTTTGGTAGTCCTGCACAAAGTAGTGGTGATAAAATCGGCTCATCGCGGATTTGCGGGGAAATTACTTGTAAAGCACTACCAAACTTTTAACTGACGACTACTAAACGTTGGCTAATGAAAAATCAAATCAATCCCGTACGTTGGAATTACTGTTAATCTGAAGGGGGTGGTATATGATTGCAAGTGTGTTGTAAATGTTCTTATCCCCCGAATGATGCACCTTTGACGTCTGGCGGGGATCATCAGACCCATTGAGTCTCACTTGATGGGAGTAACCATTATTCAAAAGGAGATTATCGTTATGCGCAACAAATGTCCTATAAAGGAAAAAACAACCGGAAAGTTTCAATACCACATCCAGCCGGCGACATTCTGGTTGTCCTCGGCGTTCATCATCGGGTTCGTGTGTATCACCATCCCCTTGCAGAGCATATTAGGTGATGTTTTTAAGACATCCTTCGCCTGGGCTATGGAATATTTCGGCTGGTTTATGATTTTGACCATGAATGCCGTTTTATTCTATTGCATTTACCTGATTTTCAGTAAATTTTCTGACATTAGAATCGGGGGGCCTGATGCAAAACCGGAGTTCAGCAATGCGGCGTGGGTGGCTATGCTGTTTAGCGCGGGTCTCGGAATCGGTTTGTTGTACTATGGGGTGGGCGAGCCAATGTATCATTTCATCTCACCGCCCGGCGGCGTCGAAACGGGCACCCCGGAGGCGGGCAAAACCGCAATGATGTACACCTATCTACATTGGGGCTTTCACGGGTGGGCGATTTATGCGCTGTTCGGCCTGTCACTGGCGTTTGCCACTTTCAACCGGGGCCTGCCGCTGTCCATCAGGACGGTATTTTACCCGCTCATCGGTGATCGCATCTACGGGCCGATCGGCCATTTTGTCGATATCTTTGCGACGGCGTGTACGCTGTTCGGCGTGGCCACTTCGCTGGGACTCGGCTGTCAGCAGGTCAATTCAGGGCTGAACTTTCTGTTCGGTGTCCCGCAAAACGGGTTTGTCCAGGTTATCCTGATCGTCATCATTACGGGTTTTGCCTGCACCTCCGTGGTCTTCGGACTCGAAGGCGGCATCAAACGGGTCAGTATACTCAATATGTGGTGCGCTGGCCTTCTTTTTTGCTTTATATTAGTTCTGGGCCCTACCTTGTTTATCGTTAATTTCTTTTTGGACACCTCCGGTGATTATCTGCAGAATTTTATCCATCTCAGTTTATGGAGTGAAACATGGTCAGGCGGCAAGTGGCAGAACGGCTGGACTGTTTTTTATTGGGCCTGGTGGATCGCCTGGGGGCCCTTTGTGGGTATGTTCATCGGCCGTATTTCCTACGGCCGGACGGTCAGAGAATTCATAGTGGGCGTTCTGTGCGTTCCTGTCCTGATCACATTTCTTTGGATAAGCGTGTTCGGCGGTTCGGCCCTGTGGATCGAACTTTTCGGTAATGGCGGCATAGCCAAGGCGGTTCAAACAAATTTTTCCTCAGCCTTTTTTGTGTTTCTACAGCAATTCCCCCTGTCCAATTTCACATGCTTTTTGTCAATCATTGTCATAGTTATCTTTTTTGTAACCTCCTCGGACTCCGGTTCCATGGTTATCGACATGATCACGGCCGGAGGAAACCTTGAACCGCCGGTGCCGCAGCGTATTTACTGGTCCTGGATGGAAGGTGCCGTGGCGGCCGCATTGTTGTTCGGAGGAGGATTGGTGGCGTTGCAAACGGCCATCGTTCTTGCCGGCGTACCTTTCGGCGCGGTGGTGTTATTTATGATTTGGGCCTTGCAGAAGGGATTGAATGACTTCACCGAGGAAGCGGCAATGAAATAGGCTCCGGAAGTTGTGGCAATAGTTGAAGGATAAAACCGAACTATAAAACACTAAATGAACAAGGAGGTTCACCATGAAGGAAACGTGGTTACGAAGTACGATAGCACTCCTGCTTGGGCTGGCGATTTTCGCGACATGGTCGCATACACCGGTCTATGCAGCAGATAAAAAAACGGTCACTATCGGATTAGAGGATTGGTCATCGGAAATAGCAAGCTCCAATTTGGTAAAGGCTGTATTGTGGAATAAACTGAAGGTCAAATGCAGACTCAGGCAGATGGGCGTGTCGGAACAGTATGAGTCGGTTTCAAACGGAAGCATTGACGCAATGGTGGGTGCATGGCTTCCGGGACAGACTAAATACTTAGAAAATCACAAGGATCAGTTGGAAGATTTGGGACCGAACCTTGAGGGTGCAAAGATCGGCCTTGTGGTTCCCGTTGTTTCTAGTACGTGGCTTATGTCGCAAGACGGCAACACCGAGGGATACATGAAAATTGATTCCATCGAAGAAATCAAAGACCACTATGATGACTTCAATGGAAAGATCATCGGTATTGAAACGGATTCAGGCATGATGACCATAATGAGGGACAAACTGATTCCGGCTTATGGTTTGGAAGAATTCGAACTTATCCCCGGAACCGAGGTCTCCATGACTGCTGAACTTGCCAATGCGATCAAAAAAAGAAAGTGGATCGTTGTTTTGGGCTGGACTCCGCATTGGAGTTTCGGCCGCTGGGCTTTAAAATTCCTTGATGATCCCAAAAAAGTGTGGGGTGGTGGGGAGAGCATCCATACGCTGGCTCGCAAAGGGTTAAAGGATGAAATGCCTGAAGTTTACAAGTTTTTAGACAATTTCAAATGGTCCCCGGATAATATGGAACAACTCTTGCTCTGGAACCAGATGGGTGGTAATCCGTATGAAAATGCCAACCGCTGGATAAAAGCCAATCCGGAGATTGTTGAGTCCTGGTTCAAGTAAAGGATCCGGAGTTGATTCTGCCGTGTCTCGTCCGTCAACAGCGGGGCGTGACCGGAGCCGCAACGAAACATGGTTCCTAATGTGATTTTTTAATTAAAGGAGGTGTTTTATGTTTAACCTTGATAGAATAGTTGTTCCCACAGACTTTTCGGATTATTCCGATCATGCCTTGAAAAGAGCGCTTGATCTTGCCGAAGCATGCGAGGCCAAAATCTATCTTACTTATGTGGCGCCTGATGCCCCTGATATTTTCAAGCTGAGTAAATATGTTGTGGAGGGTCAGGAAAAAATTAAAGCCGAACTGGAGAAACGGTGTGCAGAGTATTTTCAAAAACAGATAGCCATGTTTCCCCAGGCGGAAAAAGTGGAAATTGAAACGAATGTGTTCACCGGCAGTCCGTATAAAGAAATTCTGGATTTTCAGAAAAAAATCAAAGCGGATATGGTGGTCATAGGGACGCATGGTGAAACACCTTTTGAGGGCTTTTTCTTCGGAAGCACGTCCCAAAAGATTATAAGACATTCGATCTGTTCGGTTATGATTGTGAGAAAACCGATGTACAGTTAGCTTGTTAATGTGAATTAGCAGTTCGGAATGAGTGTAAGTACTTGGCCATCCGAGGTTCCCAAAACCTCGGATGTCTTCGGTAGAAAAACTTTTGTCCGGGTACTTAACTGTTCACTCTCCTAATCAGATGAAGTGAATCTTCCAAGTTTCTTATGAACCAAACCACCGATTGTGGATTTCCTTGTACACCCCTTTCTCC
>NIVA01000204.1 GCA_002254335.1 Bacteroidetes bacterium 4572_114
TCAAGGATTTGAGATGTTTTGTGCTCTGAAGCTGAATATATTGCTTTGCCGGCAATACTTATCAGTGCTTTTTTAGTTTGTTCACCAGACATGCCCAAAGAGGTAAAATAAGCCTCTATCCCGAGTTTATCAAGCATTTGCCTGCAAAGGTGCTCTGCACCGAATTCTTTTACATTTTCAACTTCAAGGCCTTTTATGTCGATGTTATGAAACTCGGATTTCTCAGGTGGTGGTGGTATGGATGCTGGGTTCTTGTCATCCTGCCCGTGTTTTACACAATACTTGTCATAATATTGCGATGCTAGTTTTTTCAACTCCCAGGAAACATCCAGCGGAAACATTTCTGATTGGTTAAATATTTTTGATTTCAGAATGGCAAGTACTTTTTTTCTGGACTTGCTACGTTGCATAATAACTTATCTTATAAACATGCGGCAAAGATAAGTGCAATTACCGGACATACCTAACACCATACCCCACTACAAATGGCGACCCGAAAACACTATCCCTGAATATGTTGATGTTATGAATAGCTATATAAAACCATCCTCACTAATTCGCTTGTTCTCTTTAACCTTCATTCCTACTTAGTTTATTTGATATCAATCCCAAAACAAATTTATCTTCATTATCAAATTTAAAGGCCCACAATATCAAAACAAAAATTATTAGAAAGGCTATAGCCCCAAATATCATTTCAATATTTTGATTTAAAACAGAAAGGTTTTTTGCATAGAAAACAATTACAAATGCAATTGCACCAGCAAAAAGTGGCTTGAGATAACTTAATTTAAACGGGTGCATTTTTTCAAAATAATATAGCTCGATCAAGCGGATTAAATTTACCAATACAATTGTAAAGGTATAAGATAAAGCAGCCCCGAATATTCCATAAAGCGGCACCAAATAAAAACATAAAGCGACAATTGCCAAAAAATTAACACCGGCGTTATAAAGGGCAACTTTTGGCCTTCCGCTCATAATCAGGATATTCCCTACGAGGCCGGCCCCCGCGTTAACCAGTTCACCAAAAATGAGGAGCAGCAATACATTGATCCCGGTTGTAAATTCCTTGCCAAAAATGTTTAAAACAGGTTCTGCAAATAAAATTATTATACAGAAAGTAATCAGCGCAATAGTAAATACCCATTTTGTGATGGTTTTATACAATTGGGCAATCAACTGTTTATTTTTTTTTGCAAACAGTGCCGAGATCGTAGGCGAGAAAATTAGCCTGAACGCACCTAATGAAACACTTACCAGCATCGCAACCCTGAATCCTACATTATAAACCCCAATATCTTTATTAGATAAAAAATACCCCATAATAAATATCGGGGCAAACTTTATGGCACTGTTCAAAAACATGTTTAGATAAATGGGAAATGCAAAAAGCAACAACTCTTTTTTATCTACTTCGGGCTGCAGCTTTTTATTATGCTTGAAATATTTACTGTTTAAAAAATAGTAAGACAAGGCTGCGCTTGCTATGCCCATAAAAACCATTATCCAAATCAGCCCGGTTAACCTAAAGCCAATCCAAAAAGCAGTTACAATTAAGATAAAGAAGATTACCGGGTTTAATATATTGTTGGCCATAACCTGGTATTTGATTAACTTCAACCCGTTGAGGGAAGCAAAAAGCACCATAGCTGTTACAGCAAAAGGGAGTGACAATAACAAAATCCTCAGCAATGGTGTCAACTCAGGCCTTTCAAATATATTTACGGTGATTATGGGGCTTATCAATACTGAAACCACCAGGACAATTAAACTGAAAATTGAAAGTATTTTTAATGCAAACAAAATTGTACCTTTTGCTTTAGCTTCTTCCCCTTTACCAGTGTAGAATGATACAAAACGAATAATAGTGTTGTTGAACCCAAGTTGTGGAATGATAGCAATAAAGGTGAATATGTTGGTTACAAGCACAAACAACCCGTAAGAATCAGCGCCCAGCACCCTTGTTATCACAACATTGTTGGTAAATGCCATTACATTCATGAATATGATCCCTAAAGCACCAATACCGGCATTTTTGGCAATGCTTGTCAGTTCCAATTCATATTCGGTTTTTATTTTGCTCTTTGGCATCAGTTAATTGGATGAGTCCCTTTTTTATTAAAAGCTGCCAAAAGTAAGTAATCGCAAGCAATGATAGGAGGTAAAGTGATTTAAAAGTCGGGTGACGGGAGTCCGATGCCAGGTGAAAGATGTTGGGTGACGGGACGTGGGAGTTGAAAGTGATAAGAAACAAGGGTTTAAATCCCTGACCAAAGGAAAGGGATGGAAACCCTGGATTGGCTCAGTACCAGGGACGCTATCCCCTCGTTCCCGAAAGCTTTCGGGATCGGGGATTGCCTGCCTTCACCGGCAAGGCGGGCATCCCTTTCACAAAAAGCCTGGAGCAACTCAACAAACTTGAAACCTTCGAAGGACGGGTGTCGGATGCCGGGTGTCGGGTGAACGAAACCAAGCGCAACTTGATCCCAAAAGCTTTCGGGACTGATACTTGAAACACAAAGAGCTGAGAGCTAAGAGCAGAGCAAAGGAAGCCAGGAGCAACCCAACAAACCTGAAACCCGAAACCTGAAACCCGAAACCTGAAACCAGATCACTTATCCCGCTCATTACGATCAGTCCTGCCATTATCGTACTGGCCCTCAACAGCTATGGCTTTTTTGCCCTCTACAACTACTTTCAACCTAAAATATTCAATATCGTCAAACATAAAAGTGTTTTCATTCATGGGGATCATTTTATATTCGGGCCTGCCTTCACGTTGATAATAGAGTTCGCCATTCTTAAGTATGATGCTTCTGGGGCCATATTTCCCGGCATAAGCTTTCATGGTTTTTTCATCAAGCACAAAGGGGCTTGCTTTGGTATCAACACCTGATTTTACCCAGGCAAGTTGATCCTTCAACCTCGGATCCTCCAAATTTAACAGCACCGAATCGAGTGCCATGGCATAGGCAACATCTTTGGCTTTGGCAATATCGCAAACAACATGTGGTCCTATCCCCGTGCCTTCCCAATTGGTCTCGGTGATTGGGTTTACTGCCCTGCCAATGGGGATGGAAATACCAAAATTTTCGTTCAGTTCATACCTGTTCACAGGATGGGCGCCCCCGCCTGTTGTGTCGCCTACAATGGTTGCACGCCCCATATTTTTAAGGTTGTATGTAAACTCCTCGGCAGCAGAAAATGTCCGGTTGCTGGTAAGGACGAAGACCGGGGCATCAGGATTTTTTTTGCCCGGGACGTATGGCAGTGTCCAAAACTGGCGGGTCTCGTCTGCCGGACGATAGAAGAATGAATTCAAATGTCTTTCGTAGCTTTCGAACAAATAGGATGATATAACCTGGATCATCAATGGGCTGCCCCCGCCATTTTCCCGAAGGTCGATAATAAGCGCATCAGCATTCGAAAGAAAATTCATAGCGGCAGATGCTGTTCTGAAAGCATTTTCCGATTCGGCAAACATATTGAGTTTCAGGTAGCCAACATTACCGGCCAAAATCCTTATCTCCTCAAAACCATAGTTGCGCATCCTGTTGGTTTCCTCAATATATTCGCTGAAGCTATCGTCACCGTTCTCCCTTTGTTGCCTTATCCGGGCTATCGTTTCAGGGGAATACCTCACACCAATATGCAGGTCGTGTGATACACTTACCAGGTCTTCGGTCAGTTTATCGGTCAGTTTAGCGGAAAAGTCAAAAACGTTTTCAAGGTCATCATAAACCCCGTTTTTCCATTGCTGTCGAACAAATCCTGCCATTTCCTTTCCCTTGTCGGGGAATACATAAAGTGTTTCCATTTTGAAAACAAGGGTGTCGATTACTTGCTTGGTCAGGAGAAACCCAAATGAATAGTAAAGGCTGTTGGCTGCAACCAATAACTTACTGGTATAGAGTATCATTTCGTCAAAACCCATACACAAAGCTTTACGCATTGCAGCCCTGAGCAAGCGCCTGCCATAACCCTTTACCCTGAATTCCTTGTCAACAGCCATTTTTGCAAGCTCAACAGTTTTGTCACTGTGTTTTATCAATGCAAGGGTACCAACCACTTTGCCCCCAACAAGGATAAACAAGATATTCCCACCCTTTTGTAATATCTCCTCAACGGGATGGCCAAGTACCAATTGGTCATAAGGCTCCAGGGTAAAATATTCTTCAAGCCAATCTTTGTTTAACTCATAAAAATACTTTTGAAATTCGGGTTTGTATTCTAAAATTACCGATTTGTCAGGACTCTCAAGTTCAATCATCTTTTGGGTGATACGGCTGTACATACTTCTCTCTGAAAGCAATTTTTCCAATTTTGCTATCTGGCTGAACAGTTCGGGATCGAACTCATCCGTTAGTTCATCAACGGCCTCCCTGAATGCCTGCCAGGCCGGTTGGAGACTTATAATGATATCCATGCCATTTTTGCTCAGCTCCAGCACCCGCTTACGCGAATCATTTTTATCCTTTTCGCTGTTTATCAGCCCCTTGGTTTCTAATAACCCGGAAAGCTGGTTGATGGCCGCATGGGTTTGATTGAGCTCGGCAGCAATATTGGTAATCCCCATCGGGCCACGGTCGTTAAGCAAGTTCAGTATTGCAAACCAACGTGGCTCAAACTCTGATCCCATATCCCTGTAAACCTGAATGCCGTCCTGCATCAGTTTTTCGGTAAGGTTTTTTAACCTGGTGGCAATTACTATATTACCAAGTCTTTCGATGTAATTGTGTGTCATATTAAATTGAATTTAGGTAAGTACTTACATAAAATATGCCGCTTGTGGCAAACAGCTAATAACAAACACATAACACGAAATAATGATATTTGGGATAGGTTGGAACCGGACAAGTATTGTACGAAAACGAACGGTTAGATATTACATGCCGTCACATTTGCCCTGAGATTTTTCACCGATATTTTTGCATCAAAAACTGCAGAAGTAATTTCTGCCTCTTTTATGCGCTGCTCTTTTATGAAAGCCTCGTAGTCGTTCTTATCGGCCCCATCTAAATTGTCGGTGCGCATTTTTTCTTTGGCTTCGGGCAAACCTTTGGCCTTGAACACTGTTTTGCCGGTCCGTACATCATCCGGTGGAAATAATCGTGCTCCCTTTCTTTTTGGACTTCTATGAGCATTAGCTCTTCTTTTGTGTTTTTTACGAAAATGTTAACCGTATTGAATTTATCGTCCTCGCGCAACTTATTTTTTTCGCTGTCTAAGATTTCCAGGATTGTTACTTCTCTCGCTCTTCCGAATGACTTTTGGGCATCTTAGTTTATAGGCCAATTACCGAGAGAAACATTCCTCGTTTCCTGTTCCTGTTTTCCGATTCTTGGGACAGGCTGCCGCATCAAATGTTTGCCTATGGCTTCCTTCATCCCGCACGTGTGGGGCCAATCACTTGGGACACCCTTGCTCCGGCTATAGGATTCGGGTCATCACGGCTCCCTCGGGACTTGTGGAAACGCTTCCACTCAC
This sequence comes from Bacteroidetes bacterium 4572_114, assembly GCA_002254335.1. Lineage (GTDB taxonomy): Bacteria > Bacteroidota > Bacteroidia > Bacteroidales > 4484-276 > 4484-276. The sequence continues at coordinate 5,491 of NIVA01000204.1, forward strand.
CCTTTAGATTTACTACCTGCCCGGCACACTAAATATTTCCGGTGCCCTGCACCTCATCGTTTTTTTTGTTATCCTTATTTCTTTAACGTTTCAATTCCCGATCCATAAGGTTTTTGGGGCTGGATAGAACGATTTAATCACCCCGT
>NIVA01000205.1 GCA_002254335.1 Bacteroidetes bacterium 4572_114
TGAATATGCTATAAAGAACAGCACAACAAACCCGACAATGCCAATTAGCACGGTCTTCGCTTTACCAGGGTTCATGATGAAATATAGGAGTGGGAATATCAATGTAATAGCTGCAGTAAATGCAAGCAGGATGTATGCCCATGTCAACACAGTGCCGGTAAGACCTTCACCCTGCATGTAAAACATTACGAAAAGCACAGCTGAGATGACTAACAACACGGTGAGGAATATCCTCAGGATTTTTGCTGTATTATCTTTCATGATGTTTTAATTTTTATTTGTTAGATTTATGCTTCATTAGAATATCGATGAATGTGATAGAGCTATCTTCCATATTATTTACAAGGCTATCTACCTTAGACAGGATGTAGTTGTAAAAAATCTGAAGGATAATCGCAACGATAAGGCCGAATACAGTTGTTAAAAGCGCAACTTTAATACCGCTGGCCACAATGGTAGGTGAAATGTCACCTGCAGCAGCAATATCGTCAAAGGCTTTGATCATACCAATTACAGTACCCATAAACCCAAGCATTGGGGCAAGGGCGATAAACAGGGAAATCCATGAGAGGCCCGATTCGAGGCGGCCCATGAGGACACTGCCATAACCAACGATTGATTTTTCAACAATGTCGATACCTTCATTGTACCTTTCCAGGCCTTGATAAAAGACACCGGCAACGGGGCCTCGTGTATTTTTACATACCTCCTTGGCTTTTTCTACCCCACCGGTTTCGAGGGCCGACTCAACTTTATTGAGCAACTTTGTAGTGTTTGTGGTTGAAAGGCTTAGGTAAATAATCCTTTCGATTGATAGGGCAAGGCCAAAAATGAGCGTAAGCAAAACAATACCCATAAATTCCCAACCACCTTCGATAAATTGTTCCTTAATTACTTGCTGGAAATCTTTTTCTTCTTCAGGGACAGGAGCCTGAAGTGTGGTTTTGGCTTGCTCCACCACTACGGTATCTTCTGCCATTGCTGTAGTGTCAATTTGTTCCAGCTCAGTTGTTTCACCCTGATCTTGAGCATAAACGGCATTAGCGAGTCCAAATGTAAGCATCGCTGCAATTGTAAAAAAAGCGAATAATTTTTTCATGGTTTAATTCTGTTGATTAAAAAATAAATTTATTTCCTTATTAATTTTGATTGTTAAAATTCATCTTAATACTTGCGGAGAGGAAGGGATTCGAACCCCCGGTACGCTTTTGGCATACACACGCTTTCCAAGCGTGCGCCTTAAACCGCTCGGCCACCTCTCCAGTTCATTTTCAAAACCTCAAACGCCATCTCCAAAATTTAAGGCGGCTAAAGTATAGAAAAATTGGTTAATACAAAAATATCAATTCTTTATTTAGAAAATTAATTTACCCACGGACAAAAAAAACAGAAATTCAATAAAAATATTGTAACCCTTTGTCATCACACTGAAATTTAATTATACATCCATTCAGGTTTTCCTCCTTCGCTTCGCTACGGCGGGCAGGCAAGTTTCAGGTTTCAAGTTCCAAGTTTCAAGTTGCGCTTGGCTTCCTTCACCCGACACCCGGCAACCGACACCCGTCGCTTTACAGGTTTCAAGTTTCAGGTTTCAGGTTTGAGCTTGGCTTCCTTCACCTGACACCGGGCATCTGACACCCGTCGCTTCGTAGGTTTCAAGTTTCAGTTTTGTATTTTGAGTTTTGATCTTTATTATATTATGTGGCCGTTATTTCGCCCCTGAGGGATTGACTTAACTTTTGTTTTACCTGTTCAGGCGTGTTGTAAATTCCGAGTAAATACATCAATTTTGCTGTAGCTGCTTCGGTTGTTATGTCTATTCCGCCAATTACACCAATATCCTGCAAAGTAACCCCTGTTTGATATTTATTCATCTCTACCGGCCCGCCCTGGCATTGGGTAGCATTTAATACAATTAACCCCTGATCGATCCTTTTTTTTAGGGCATCGATAAACCATTTTTTTGTTGGGGCATTCCCACTGCCATAGGTCTCCAGTACAATTGCCCTTAATCCATCGGTTTGCAGAACGGATTCGACCAATGACTTAGAAATTCCCGGAAAAAGTTTTAATACGGCAATGTTACTATCTAATTTGGTATGGACCTTCAGTTTTTTAAAATTGGGTTTTCGAATCAACGAATGGTTGTATTTAATGTAAACACCAACTTCGGCAAGTGCCGGATAGTTGGGAGAGCGAAAAGCCTCGAAATGTTCGGCATTGTATTTTATGGTACGGTTTCCGCGCATTAGTTGGTTTTCAAAATATATGGCCACTTCTGGTATTATTGGGGTGTCGTCCTCCTGGGCCGCGGCAATTTCAATTGCAGTAATAAAATTTTCGCGCCCGTCCGTACGGATCATGCCCAAGGGAAGCTGTGAGCCTGTTAATATTACAGGCTTGTTCAGGTTTTCGAGCATGAAACTAAGTGCAGAGGCGGTATATGCCATGGTGTCCGATCCGTGTAAAACTACAAAGCCATCATGTTTTTCATAATTCACCTCAATTATTTTTGTTATTTCACCCCAATGATGTGGGTCCATATCCGAAGAGTCGATAACGGGTTCGAAACAATAATTTTCAATTTTGTAATCCAAAAGTTTCAGTGCCGGTATTTGAAGGTAAATATTATCGAAATTAAAAGGCTTGAGGATACCACTGTCAGGATCTTTAACCATTCCAATAGTGCCGCCTGTATAAATGATGAGTATGGATATTTGTTGATCCATGTTATTTTAGTTTTTAAATTTAAACAATTCGATAGCGTTTTGGGTAGTTATTTCAGAAACCTCCCCGATTGAAATGTTTTTTATTTCGGCCAACTTTTCTGCTATATACACAAGGTGTGCACTTTCATTTCTTTTTCCCCTGAATGGCTTTGGGGCCAAAAACGGTGAATCGGTTTCGAGAACAATATGGTTGAGCGAAATATTTTCAATAACCTTATCAAGACCTGAATTTTTAAAGGTAAGCACCCCGCCAATTCCCAGCTTAAAGCCCCAACTTATTATTTTTTGGGCCTGTTGGACAGTCCCGCCAAAACAGTGGAAGACACCCGATAACCCATCATCAATTGTATCATCAATTATTTCAAAGATTTCATCAAACGAACTGCGAGAATGAATTACAATGGGAAGGTTGTGCTTTTTTGCAAGATTGATGTGTGCCCTTAGGCTATTTTTTTGCTCTTCAATAAATGTCCTGTCCCAATACAAATCCATACCAGTTTCGCCAATGGCACAAAACTTTTCTTTTTTTAGATATTGTCCAACAATATTTAATTCTTCTTTAAAATTTTCCTTCACATCGGTTGGATGTAAACCCATCATTGGAAAAATATTTGAAGGGTATTTTCTGCATAAATCCAGCATTGGCCCCGCTGTGTTGCTGTCTATGTTTGGGAGCAACATATATTCCACACCGGCTTGTACCGCCCTTTGGATCAACAAATTCTTCAAGATATAGGTGTGTATGAGTGTCCGTAAAAATCATCTTGCAAAAGTATATGTTTTCCTTTAATCCTTGTTGTAGGTAACCTCTAAAAATGCAAATTTCTGCGTTGCTGCACGAATTTAAAATCCTCATTTACAAGGGTAAACTCCGGTTTTAAATTCGCTTGCGCCTTGAACTTCACTATTTTTAGAAGCTCCCTGTAGTTATTAGACTTCAGTCGGCAATCTTCAGTTATCCATACGGACTCCTTTCAGTCATCGGTCATCCATCCATACGGACCCAGACGGGCTTACTACGTTTCGCTTGCTTCGCTTCGAACGGATTCCTTTCAGTCTTGGGTCATCAGTATCCCGACACCTGTCATCATGCCGCATCGTCCCAGGTTCAAACACTTTTCTGCAAATAGGAACATCAGTTCCCACATTTTTATAATTTTGTCTGGCTTTATCCTATTAATATATTGCAATTGCAAGGCTATGAAGTGCATTATTTGACTAAAATTCAATTCAAACCGGTACTTGAAAAAAACCCCTACATCAATAAGGTTTTTGTCATTCAACACAAAATTGATGAAGTGATTGATAAGCTCAGGGCTGAAAAGTATGAACATATTATCGACTTGCATAAAAACTTCCGGTCGTTGACAATCAGGAAAAAACTTGGGGCCAGGGCTACTTCCTTTCCAAAACTCAACTTGCGTAAATGGTTGTTTGTAAATTTTAAGATTAACAAGATGCCCGCTGTTCACATTGTTGACAGGTATTTTAAAGCTGTGGCGCCACTGGGTGTAAATAATGATTTAAAAGGGTTAGATTATTTTATTCCTGCTGAAGATGAAGTTGAGATGACCCTTTTGCCGGATGTTTTTCGGGTGGGTTATGTTGGCTTTGTTGTTGGTGGCAAGCATAAAACCAAGCAGTTGCCCGTTGAGAAATCTGTTGAAATACTCTCCGGGATCAACTATCCGGTAGTTATCCTGGGTGGGCCCGAAGATCATGCTCAGGCCGAAGAAATAATCGGGAAGGTGAATGGGCCGGTTTTTAATGCCTGCGGAAAATTCAACCTTAATCAATCTGCTTCACTCGTAAAGCAAGCCAGGGCAATAATTACCGGGGACACAGGTTTGATGCACATTGCGGCGGCCTTTAATAAAAAAATTATTTCGATTTGGGGAAATACCGTACCGGAGTTTGGGATGTTTCCATACTTACCGGGAAACGACCAATTATCAAAGATATTTGAAGTAAAAGGATTATCCTGTAGGCCCTGCTCAAAAATAGGTTTCAATAAATGCCCCAAAGGACATTTTAATTGTATGAATTTGATTGATGGTAGTTTGGTTGCCGGGGCGGTGGCAGGGTTTCTCAAGAATTAGCGTATGCCATTAAGTAGATGATTTTCGTTAATGAAGTATCCTCACAGCCAACATTTCTCTAAATACACACCACTACAATCCATTTCCAACCACAATAATTTTTTACCCTGATTGATGTTGGTGGTTAAATATCTTCCCGAAGTTACTTGTAGTTAGAGGGTGTGTATTTCATCGGTTTCTTAATTTGTAAAAGCAATGGTGCAATAGATTATAAACCTTCCCTTTTCTGTTCCCTATGATTTAACATCTGCCCTCTGCCTTTTACTTTCTACCTTTTACTTTCCACCATCTCTTTTCCGCTACCCATTCAACGCTTCGGCACCGCCCACTATCTCAAGGATTTCATTAGTGATGGCTGCCTGTCGGGCTTTGTTGTAAGAGAGTTTTAGCTCTTTAAGCAGTTCCTGAGCATTGTCGGTGGCCATGTGCATCGCGGTCATCCGTGCACCATGTTCCGAAGCAAGGGAATCGAGCAAAGCTTTATAGAATTGGATTTTCAGTGATTTTGGGATCAACTCTTTTACGATATCTTCCTTTGAAGGCTGAAAAATAAAGTCAACTTTTTGCGGGGATTGTCCTACCTCTCCCTTCTCTTTTTGTGTGATGGGCAAAAACTCCTCAGACTTTAAAATTTGTACGGCAGCATTTTTAAATTGGTTATAGACAATCTCAATGCGGTCGTATTTATTTTCAGCAAAATCTTTCATCAAGCCCTCGGCAACCGGTAAAACTTCATCGAAGGATAAATTTTCCAGCAAAGCATCATTACGATGGGCTACCGTAAATCTCCTGGATTTCAGGAAATCAAATATTTTTTTCCCTATTGTAAATATCTCAACATTTCCTGCTTTGTATTGCAAGGCATATTTATCGTTGATGCGCTGCATAACAGCTTTTGCAACATTGGCATTAAATGGGCCGCAAAGGCCACGGTTGGAAGCTATCCCGATGATGAGTATGCGCTCGTCACCGCGTTGCCGTGTATAAACACTTTCGGCCGATTCGTCCATACCGGCACTGATGTTTTGCATGATCTCGGTAAGTTTTGCCGCGTAGGGCCGCATAGTGAGAATGGCGTTCTGTGCTTTCCTCAATTTTGAGGCAGCCACCATCTTCATCGCGCTGGTGATCTGCTGCGTCGATCTTACCGAATCAATACGTGTCCTTACATCTTTTAGGCTTGGCATGTTGTTAGAAGTTAGATGTTAGAAGTTGAGCGAAGCGAAATCCCGCCACTGCGGGGTTGGAAATTGGAAGGGGTTTGGAAAATGGATTTCCTGTCGCCCCGGCCACTTATTTCCCTCCTCTTATTTCTCATATTTTGCTGCTATGTCCCTGGCTGTTTTTTCCATGGTTTTGATGTCTTCTTCAAGTAGTTTTCCTTCCCGCAGGTTAGTGAGCAGGCCGGCATTGTTTACCTCCAGGAAATGCAGATATTCTACCTCAAAATCTTTGACACTGTCAACCGGGACTTTTCTTAACAACCCTTTTGCCCCACAAAAAATGATGGCAACCTGTTGTTCGACCGGCAGGGGCGAATACTGTGCTTGCTTAAGTATTTCAACATTTCTGCGCCCTTTGTCCAAAACGGCCATAGTGGCAGCGTCCAGGTCGGAGCCAAACTTTGAAAATGCTTCCAGTTCGCGAAACTGTGCCTGGTCGAGTTTCAGGGTACCGGCAACTTTTTTCATCGACTTGATCTGTGCGTTCCCCCCAACCCTTGATACCGAAATACCAACGTTGATAGCAGGACGGATACCCGAATTGAACAAGTTCGACTCAAGGAATATCTGTCCATCGGTGATAGAAATCACGTTGGTCGGGATATATGCTGATACGTCACCTCCCTGGGTCTCGATAATTGGCAGGGCAGTGAGCGACCCGCCGCCTTTGACCATAGGTTTTAGGCTATCTGGGAGATCGTTCATTTGTCTGGCAATCTTGTCAGATTCAATGACCTTTGAAGCCCGTTCCAGAAGCCTGGAGTGAAGGTAAAATACATCGCCCGGATAAGCTTCACGTCCCGGGGGCCTCCTCAACAACAACGAAACCTCGCGATAGGCAACCGCTTGTTTCGACAGGTCATCATAAATCACCAGGGCGGGGTTTCCGGTATCCCTGAAAAATTCCCCGATCGCAGCACCGGCAAATGGGGAATAAAATTGCATGGCCGCCGGATCGGAAGCTGTGGCAGAAATAACTACTGTGAAATCCAATGCGCCGTTATCTTCAAGGGTTTTAACAATGTTGGCCACTGTGGAACCTTTTTGCCCGGTTGCCACATAAATGCAATAAACCGGCTCTCCCTTGTCGTAAAATTCCTTTTGGTTTAGGATGGTGTCGATGGCGATGGCCGTTTTTCCAGTCTGCCTGTCGCCAATGATCAGCTCACGTTGTCCGCGGCCAATCGGGATCATGGCATCAATGGCCTTGATACCTGTTTGTAACGGTTCGTTTACGGGCTGGCGAAAAATTACACCGGGGGCTTTTCGCTCAAGCGGCATTTCCCAGGTCTCGCCCTTGATTTCGCCTTTGCCATCAATAGGCTGGCCGAGAGTGTTTACCACCCTGCCCAACATTCCTTTTCCAACTTTTATTGAAGCAATACGGCCAGTCCTTTTAACGGTGTCACCCTCTTTAATATCATGG
>NIVA01000206.1 GCA_002254335.1 Bacteroidetes bacterium 4572_114
TCCACTCTTCCACCATTCCATTCTTCCATTCTTCCACTCTTCCACACCCTACCCCCCCCTCCCCCTAAGCCACTTTCCTGTACCTCCAAACAGCAATCCACAAAGCTAAAACGCTGTAAACCATTAGTGCCATAAAAGGGTTAAAAATATCTTTGAAGCCAGAGCCTTTTAGCATTATCATGCGGATGATCTCAATAAAATAAGCGATGGGGTTGATGATGTTGAACATCCTGGCCCAATGGGGCATGCTCTCGACCGAAGTAAACAAACCGCTCATCAAAATAAATACAACCATAAAAAACCAGGCGACAAACATGGCTTGCTGCATGGTATCGGATATGGCAGATATGATGAGGCCCAGGCCCAGGATGGCGATCATATAAACGGCGGCCACACCAAATATCAGCCATAGGCTTCCAACTATAGGAATGTTGAAAAAAAGTTTGGCAACCAGCAAGCCGAATGCCAGTTCAAATATGGCGATGATCCAAAATGGGATAAGTTTGCCGGCTATGAACTGATACTTTTTGATGGGGGTAACATTGATTTGTTCGATGGTGCCGATCTCCTTTTCGCGCACCACATTCATGCTGGCCAGGAAAAGCCCGATCATGGTGACCAGCAAGACCAAAATGCCGGGGACCATGTATGTTTTATAATCCAGCTCAGGGTTAAACCAATAGGAATACCTGACCTGGATAGGCTGTTTTACTTTTTTGCCAATCATTTTTGTTACCAGATCAATATTATAATCTTTGATAATTGCAGAAGTATAGGCATAAGCAAGGTTGGCCGTGGTGCTGTTGATGGCATTGGCCACCAGGCCGATTTGGGCTTTTTTGTCAACCTGAAGGTTACGTTCAAAGTTAGAAGGGATTTCAATTATCAGGTCGGCCTGTCCTGTTTCGATACTTCTTTCGGCCTGGGTATAATTAAAATCAAACCCGGTGATGGTATAAAATGGTGAACCCCTGAATTTACTGACCAATTCACGAGAAGCAACCGACCGGTCCAAATCCACAATGAAAGCCCTGATATTTTTCATCTCAAAAGTAGCAGCATATGCAAGTATGAACAACTGGATAATTGGCACACCAAATATGATGGGGATCATCATTTTGTTCCTGAATATCTGGATAAATTCTTTTTGCAATATGAAAATTATTGTCCTCATTTGTTAATGGTACCTTTCAAAGTATATTTGAGCCTGGCCTAAAAAGACCTAACAGGTTTGTTTTATAAAATTCCACCAGGTTTAATAATCTGACAAGTAATTAAATTGAAAAACCTGTTAGGTCTCAGTCATTGCATTTTTACCTTTTTTGACCAAGTTCATATTTGTTTATTATCTGACTTTGTCCTGAACCCTGACAGGGTTTGAAACCCTGTCAGGGTTTGTACTTGCCCGGCCCTGATAGGTGCATAGACGCACGGCCGGGCACCTCTACATCCTTGTATTATTCCAACCTGATTTTAAATTTTTTAACACTCAATCCAATAAAAAATGCAATCATTACAAACAGGATCAATGTTTCTTTCCATAGTAAACCTACCCCAATGGCCTTTAGCATCACCCCCCTGATAATGATGATAAACCATTTTGCGGGAATGATGTACGACATCCACTGCAGGGGCCAGGGCATATTTTCGACGGGAAAAATAAAACCTGATAGCATGATGGTCGGTAGCATTAAAGCTGCCATGGAGATCAACATGGCAACTTGCTGGCTGTTGACCACCGAAGAGATAAAAATACCCAGCGACAGCGCAAGGACGATGTAAATAATACTGTAAACCAGCAACAAAACCACGCTGCCCCGGACCGGTACGTCAAAAACAAAATATCCCAGCAACAAAATAACCACCGCTAAAGTAAAGGCCAGGATAACATAGGGCAATACCTTACCGATAATGATTTGTATGGGCCGGAGTGGCGAAACCAACAAAACTTCCATCGTGCCCATTTCCTTTTCGCGGGCAATGGAGATGGAAGTCATCATAGCCGAAATAAGCAAAAGCAATACAGTGATAACCCCCGGCACAAACATAAAAACGCTTTTTAATTCGGTGTTGTAAAGCATTTTTACCTCGGGGGTTATTTCAACCGGGAGTTTGGTGTCCTTCATTAGTTCGTTTTGAAAATCATTTACAATCCCCATTATGTAGTTTGTAAGGATACGGGCAATATTAGGGTCGGATGCATCGGCAAGTATTTGCAGTGAAGCAGAGCCGTCCCGTTCAATTTTAGATGCAAAGCCCTGCTCCAGGATAAGTACTTGTTTAATGTTCCCTTTTTTGAAGGATGCTTCTATGGCATCTTCGGATTCGAGGTTTTCTACTAAAATAAAGTATCCGGAGGATAATATTTTTTGGGTCAACTGCCTTGACAGTTCATCCTTTGAATGGTCGAGGATTGCAATGGGGGCATTTTTAATATCGTTGGTAAGGGCAAAGCCAAAGATCAGTAATTGTACCACCGGCATCCCAAACAGGATCAACAAGGTACGGTAGTCGCGGAAGATGTGATAAAACTCTTTTCTTAGCAATCCTATGAATTGTTTCACGTGGTAAAGGTTTAAAGTAAAAAGTAAAAGGTTTAAAGTAGAAAGTAAAAGGTTAAAGTAAAAAGTTTAAAGTAAAAAGTCATCTGTATTGCGGAGTGCTCACCCGTTTCTTGCCAATTTCAAAAAAACATCGTTCATTGTTTCTGCGTTAAATTGTAATTTCAAATTCGCCGGGGTGTCCAATGCCTTAATCTCACCATCGGCCATTATTGACACCCTGTCGCAATACTCTGCTTCATCCATATAATGGGTGGTCACAAAAATGGTCACTCCCCGGTTTGCCGCCTCGTAAATCATATTCCAAAACTGCCGCCTGGTGATGGGGTCAACCCCGCCGGTTGGCTCGTCCAGGAAAACTATTTTTGGTTTATGCACCATGGCCACAGTAAACGACAATTTTTGTTTCCAGCCCAGTGGCAAAGATTTCACCGGACTATTGGCCACATTCTCAAGTTTCAGGTTTTGCAATGCCTCCTCTGTTCTATCCCTGATCACTTTTTTGCCTAACCCGTAAATCCCTCCATAAAACCTGATATTTTCTACAGGTGTCAGGTCTTCGTACAACGAAAATTTTTGGCTCATATAGCCAATATTTGTTTTGATCTTATTGGTTTCGGTGTAAACATCAAAACCTGAAACCTTCACCTTGCCTGAGGTTGGTTTCCATAAGCCGCAAAGTATTTTAATTGCCGTGGTCTTACCTGCACCATTTGCCCCGAGGAAGCCAAAAATCTCACCGGCCTTTACCTGAAATGTCAGGTCTTTGTTGGCAGCAAAGCTTCCGAACTTTTTCCATAACCCTTCAACTTCGATGATGTTTTTCTGGTTTTTCATCTGTTTAAAAGTTTAACCATAAAAGGCATAAAAGAACATATAAAAAAAAATGTAACAACTTTTTTTATCATTTACTTTGTTTCATTAGTTGTCATTTCCAATTTACAGACAATTTGATACATAGAAAATCAATGACTACAAATGACCACCAAATAACTACAAATGACTTTCCCATAAACACTTCTGTTTTAAATAAATTAAAGATCACATAATTAACCACCTTTTGATATGGTATTTCCACCCATCAAATCCATAAAACAATCTTCAAAAGGGTACACTGAATTGGTTTTATTAGATTTTCTGAGATCATTGATCAACCGGTAAGTTTCGGCCGAACGCACTGCCAACAAGCGATGGGGGAACTTTTTAACAATATTTGCCGGTGTGTCGATACTAAGCAATTGTCCGTCCTGTATCAAGCCCACCCGGTCGCATAGCCCGGCCTCGTCCATATAAGGTGTAGAGACCATGATGGTGATGCCCTGTTGTTTGATCCGTTTTAGCATATCCCAAAATTCCTTTCGCGAAACAGCATCAACACCGGTAGTAGGCTCATCGAGGAACAGCACTTCGGGCTTATGTATCAGCGCACAACAAAGGGCAAGTTTTTGTTTCATCCCACCTGAAAGCTTGCCGGCAGGACGTGTTTTAAATGGTTCGATTTGCTGATATATTTCTTTTATCAAATCATAGTTTTCACTGATGGTGGTGTTGAAAATCGTTGCAAAAAATGTCAGGTTCTCCTCTACTGATAAATCCTGGTAAAGCGAAAAACCCCCGGGCATATAACCAACGCTTTTTCTTATTTTTTTATAATCTTTAACCACATCCAGCCCCAACACCCTGGCTGTTCCATTTCCGGGCAATAGCAGCGTTACCAATATCCTGAACAGTGTTGTCTTGCCAGCACCGTCGGGGCCAATCAAACCAAATATTTCACCTTCATTTACATCGAATGAAATATCCGTTAGGGCTTTGGTTTTGTCAAAAGATTTTGAGATGTTTTTTATTTCGATTGGGATCATAGTTGTTTTTTTGCCACGAATGCACGAATTATTTTTAATCTTTGAATTTAGTTTTAAAAGCAAACATTTGGGAGAAACCCGAAAACCAAACCTGAAAAGCGATGGGTGTCGGATGTCGGGTGAAGGAAGCCAAGCATAACTTTAAACCATTCAACAAGCACTTTTACTGCATAAACCAGGTTTACCCGTTCCTCTTTGGTTTGGATGATCTTTGGGGTAAACTCTGCCGATTGGCTGATCCAGGTCACCGTTCCCTGCAATTCCCTGTTTTCGTCCTTATCCTTATTAACAAATACTTTTAATTTCATCTCCCTTAAATCGGCAATTTTATAGAGCGGTTTTCCCATACCGACCATTTCATAGGCATTTACATATTTTGTAAGGACTACACCATCAACCGGATTGCTGATAACCGATTTTTTTATGGATTCATTTACCTCGTCAATTTGCTTGCGAACAACCTCTAATTCTGCATTGACCGCAAGCTTTTGTGATTGCACGGCCTTGATTTGTTTTTCGATAACTTCCACCTGCCCATGCATATCGTCCATCTGTTTTTGTGTGGCCGCCCCATCGTTGAACATCTTCTCGACACGCTCCAAATCACGTTTGACATTTGTGCGCTGTTGCTGAAACACAGCGACCTGTGCATCGAGATTGATGAATTTTGATTTTATGGCTTGTATTTGCGCAAGGAGTTGTTGCTTTTTTAAAACCAGATTGGTGGTATCAACATATCCGATGAATCTGCCTACCTCAATAAAATCTCCCTCCTCTAAATTGAATTGTAAAAGCTCGCCCGTAGCCTGGGCTGAAATTGTAATTTCGGTTGCTTCAAAGTTGCCGTAAGCATCAGATTTTTCATGATTTACATTGCAGCCAAATAGAAATGCGGCCAATAAAAGTAATAACCCGTTGTTTGATATTAGTTTCATTTTTCTGTTTTTATTTTAGAGGAAATGATTAAATATTAAATGCGCCAATGCGCCAATGATTAAATGCTTAAATGACTAAATGCGTGAATATCATTCATGGTCCCAAAAGCTGTCTGACAGTTGCCCACTTAAATTACATACTAAAATTATTAGATATTTGCTTTATGCTTAAACTGTCTGACAGTTGTTCACCCAAACACTTGCTTTTACGATTAAAAATATTCATTTGACGGGTCTGGTCTAAAAAGCCCTATTTAGCCGCGAATGCGCTAATAAACTTTTCTAATTACCATTTAATCAAGTGTTTAAAAATATCTAAATTTAGCTAATTATTAAAAACTTCGTTTTTAGACCAGGATCTTTAATTATTCCATCATTCCATTGTTCCACCATTCCATTGTTCCATCCTTCCATCCTTCCACCATTCCATCCTTAAAGTTTTCCGATGGTTTTTAAGTAGTTGATTTTTGCCAGCGACAACTTGATACGGTGAACTTCGAGATCGAGGTTGGCGCGGGTAGCCTTATTCAATTCATCAAGGTATTGGGTGGAAGTGATAATCCCATTGTCCAACTGCGATGATGCTGTTTTGGCAATTCGTTCCCTCAGGTCGATGATCTCCTGATCGTTCATTATAAGCTCATTGTATTTGTTAACTTGTGCCAGGTCGTCCTCAAGCTGGATTTTAATATTTTTATCAAATGTTTCCTTCCGCACTTCAACTATGCCCTGTTGCACATCAAGGATTTTCTTTTGGTTCTTTTGCTTGTCCCAATTAATGATATTCCATTTCAGCCCCACACCAACCAAATAATAGGTATCAAATTTATTCGACAACATATTAAGCCCGGGCTTTCCATAACCCAGCCTTCCAAACCCTGAAAATTTTGGCATATAGGATGCCGACACCATTTTTTTGCTGAGCTCCAGTTTATCTTTTTGCAAATTGAGCAATTGATATTCGGGCCTGAGGTTTATGAAAACCTGCGCATCTATCAAAGGATCAGGAAGGATGAGGGTGGTTGACAAGGGGACTTCCATTTCGAGCAACTCGCCCAGCATCCCAAAAGTTGCCGTTAGGTCGCTATTAATTTCGGTAACACCCTGGTCAATTTCGAGGGTTTGTGCTTTTAACACATCTGCGTTTGATTGTAAAACAACACCATTTCTGATACCCGATTCGAGTTCTTCCATTTTATCCACCACAACCTGTCTGTTGATTAACAGCAGCTCTTTACTTTTTCTGTAAAAGAGGATTTTAAAATACAGTCCATTTACCCGTTCTTTAACTTTATACAATTCAACCTCAATTTCTTGCTGGTCGATTTTAAGGCCGGCATCTTCCAGGTTTTTTTGTTCACGGGTAATGCCACCGTCCCAAATCAGTTGATCGAGGCCAAGGTAAAGATCATACATGTCCTTGTCGGGGATTGGAATAGAAATGCCCGGATTGGTGATCGGCACTGTTGTTACGTCCGATTGGTAGCTTGCCCTTCCATTGAGGCCGAATTGCGGAAGGTAGCCCTTGCCGGAGTTTTGGTTTTGAATGTCCGAAGCTTCCGCATTTAACATTCGTTGTTTTACCAGGGGATAAACCTCCACGGCACGTTGATGGCAAAAGTCCAGGGTGAGGGTGTCGGGGGCCTGGCCTTGCACAATCAGCGGTAGCAACAGAATTGCTAATAATTTAATCCTGGTTTTTAAGAAAATCATATTTTTATTCATGCATTTTAGCATTTGTTAAAATTCCACTATACCGGATTTAGCATGGTTTAATAGAATTAAGGATAAAGTTATAGACCTCATTTTTGCGTTCTTGTAAAAATATTTCGTAAGCTGTATCATCATCTTGAAAAAAAACAGCCTTGATTATTGGCCTTGCAACAAAAGGAAAGACGCATAAACCGATGATGTTGACCATGATTTGCCTGGGATCCATGGGTTTGATTTTGCCCTGGGCCATCTCTTCCCGGATTTTTTCGATCAGGACCGGTAAATGATTTACACGGGAGCTAATAAATTGGGCAATGTTTTCGGGGTTTTGGCTCAACTCGTGAAGTATGAAACCCGGAATGTGCGGGTTTTCAAGGATAAGGCCGATATAATTTTCGATAAAAGATTTAAGTATTTCAAAAAAGGGCTTATCTGAGGAAATCAGCAGTTCGGTTTGCGGCAAGAATTTATCGAATGCTTCCAGGAAAACAGCTTCAAACAATTTTTGTTTACTCCTGAAATAATAGTGCAGCAAAGCCTTATTGATCCCTGCTTCGTTTGCAATCTCCTGCATCCGGGCACCGTCTCTCCCCTTTTCAATAAAAACTTTTCGGGCCGCGACCAAAATGTTTTGCTCTGTGTTTGACGAAAATCCAGCCATTGGTCAACTGTTTGTTTTATCCGTTTGATTTAATTATTTGGTTTAACTAATTAATTTAACCAAATGGACAAAAATAGAACGTATTTTTTTTGTGGCCAAATATTTTTTGATTTTTTTCTGAGAAATTTGTTGTGCTTTGACGTTTCCAAGTCCTACGGACGTTGGAAAGTCGGGAAGGGCCTTCCATTGCCAAAAGGATAGCGACAATATTTCCTTAGCGACTCATAGTCGCTTAGGAAATTGCCATCCAACGTTTCCAAGTCCTGATGGATGATGGTTCCTTAGCGACTCATAGTCGCTTAGGAAATTGCCATCCAACGTTTCCAAGTCCTGATGGATGATGGAAAATCGGGGGGAACTTTTCATCGTCCGAAGGAAAACGGCAATATTTCCTTAGCGACTCATAGTCTCTTAGGAAATTGTTAACCAACGTATCCAAGTCCTGATGGATGATGGAAAATCGGGGGGAAACTTTCCATAGTCCGAAGGAAAACGGCAATACTTCCTTAGCGACTCATAGTCGCTTAGGAAATTGCCA
>NIVA01000024.1 GCA_002254335.1 Bacteroidetes bacterium 4572_114
GCAAAATTGTTTATGGCCAAAGCCATGCTAACAGGATTGGCATTGTAGGCATCCAGTATGAGTATGTTGTTTTTGGTTTTGAGATATTGAGACCTGTTATTTTCGGGCGTGAACTCTTCTAATGCCCGGCAGATTGAATCATCATCAATATTAAAATACCGGCCAACGCAGGCGGCAGCAAGAATGTTTGGTAAATTGTATCCACCTATCAACCGGGTATGGATTAGTTTTTCACCTGGATTAAACTTTAGTTGGAGAGATAAAAAAGGATCATTTTCAACAACCCCTCCTTGTACAGTGGAATTTTCATTGTCTCCATAAATTACCCTTGATATGCCTGCCGATAGTTCCATCAACAACTTATCATTTCCGTTTACAAAAACTTTCCCACCATTCCGGGCTATGTGTTCATACAGCTCGTTTTTTGTTTTTACTACACCTTCAAAGCCGCCAAAACCCTCCAGGTGGGCTTTGCCAACATTGGTGATGATACCAAAATCCGGTTTTGCAATGTTGCACAAATAAGCAATTTCGCCAGGATGGTTGGCCCCCATTTCGATGATGGCCAATTCGGTTTCCTCAGTAATTGACAAAACCGACAAAGGGACTCCAATGTGATTGTTCAGGTTTCCGTGTGTGAAAAAAGTATTGAACTTTTTATCCAATACCCGTCCAAGAAGCTCTTTTGTGGTAGTTTTTCCGTTGGAACCGGTGATGCCGATTATTGGGGTTTTGAGTTTTTCACGATGAAACATTGCCAAATCCTGAAGGGCTTTCAACACATCATTAACAACAAAATAGTTTGTGCCAACAGCTACATCAGGATTATCGACAATGGCCAATGAAGCCTCATTTTGTAATGCCTGTGCGGCATATTTGTTCCCGTCAAAATTCTCCCCATTCAGGGCAAAAAACAGGCAACCTTTTTTTAGCTTCCTGGAATCAATAGAAATCCCGGTGCTGCCCGAAAAATGTTTGTAAAGTTCTTTAATTTTATTTTTCATAAAGGGTCAGTAAATAAACAATATCTTGTCGTAGAGCTACATAGGAAACTATCAGCGTTACCTATGGATAGTTTTGTCCCGAACCCCGATAGCTATCGGGGTCGGGATTGGATTGGGTTTTATTCTTTTTCTAATATTTCCATTAGTTTGTGATTCAGATATAATTTTTCCTTCCCAACCTTAATTGATTTCAGATATCCTTTTTCCTCAAGGGAAATAAGATAATTACCTACTGTTTTTGGGGTCCCTAATCCAGCATCAATCAAAAACTGTCTCTTGGTATAGGGAAGCCTAATAATTATCTCGATCAAGTCTTTTGAATAAACTTTCGGGATTTCGGTTTTAATCTGCTTTGCCGTTGCCTCAATTAAAGCAATAATTTCTTCTAATCGGATTAAACCTTTATTTGCCGTGGTTTCAATCATATCAAGCATGTAAAAAATAAAACTTTCCCAATCATTTTTCTCGGTTACATTCCTGAGTTTTTTATAGTATTCAGTTTTGTTTTTGATGATGTATTCGCTAAGATAGATTGCAGGAATATCTAACAATTTTTCCATTTTTAAATACAAGAGCAAAAGAATCCTCCCTGTCCTCCCATTACCATCTGAAAACGGATGAATAGCTTCAAACTGATAATGCAATAGTGCCATTTTTATCAGGGGGTCAAATGAGTCATCCTGATTGATAAATTTTTCAAGATTTGCAAGTTTATCCCGAATTATATTTTCCCCGGAAGGTGGTGTATATATAACTTCCCCTTTTGTATTTGAAAGTGTTGTGCCTGGGACTGCCCTAATCCCTGAAGAATTCTTTTTTATACATTGGACAATTTCTACACAAAGATTGGTTGTAATAAAAGGTCTTAAATCCAACCTGTCAAGGCCTAACCACAGAGCCTCTTTATAGCTTATTACTTCTTTAGTGGCTGGATTTTCAAACTTTTTTTTAGCAACCACAGATTTGTATAAATCGTCATTGGTAGTTATGATATTCTCAATCTCGGAACTTGCCTTTGCCTCTTGCAAATGAATTGTATCAAGGAATAGTTTTGGATTTGGTATATTTCTCATAGCTCCATTTAATTGAGCTAATGCCCTACTTGCAGAAATCGTTTTTAGTAACACCTTTTTTGTCTCTAATTCCAACATTGGAGGAAGTAAAGGCAAGTCATTGAATGGTATTTCTCTATTAAAATTAGTCATATCTCAAAGGTAAATTTTACACTCATGGATCAAACGAGGGCAAATATAGTATAAAATTACGTTCGTTGGTAGTTTCCATGTAAATTTTACACTCGTTGGTAGTTTCTCAGCATGAAGCACAACTTTTTTTTAATACTCCTTTTCCAGAAAATAATTTAGTAATGAGTCCGGTCTAAAAAGTCATATTTAGCCGCGAATGCGCTAATAAACTATTCTAATTGCCTTGTAATCATGTGCTTGAAAAGAGCAAATTTCGCTAATTTTCAAAAACTTCGTTTTTAGACCGGACTCAGTAATTTAATCCTGAAGATAGATATTCAGCCATTTATGCTACCTGTCTGAAACTGTGAACGATTATGATAAATCAAGGCATAAAAATACAAAAAACCCCGTCACATCCACTGCAACGGGGCCTTAAATATTTTGTTACAAAAAAATTATTTCTTTACCGGGGAACCTACCCTGTCCATAGCACAGCGGAACCCGATAGAATTGGTTGACATGGTCTCGTCAAGGAACCTCCTTACACTCGGGCTTAAATAGTATGCACCATCCTTCCATGAGCCTCCCTTATATACCCTTGCCTGATCGTTGATCAGTGTGGTCTTGCCATAATCATACATCTCCTTTGTGGAACCCTGGTTATTGACATTAGACCCCCAGCGTGCACGATCTATCACAGTTTTGTTATCCCCATCAAGATAGTTGATATTATTGGCTTCGCGGTAGTTTGTGCGGCCCTGAGCTTCGTTTACGGTAACTTCGCGATATCTAATCCTTCCCAGGCTGTCTTTTTCGGCCAAGTAACCCTCTTCGTCCAACAGAGGTGTCATAAAAACATTCCCCCTGAAAGGGCTGAAGTCGGAGACATCATTGTGGCTGAGCGGCCTGTAAACATCCTGGACCCATTCAGAGACATTTCCAGGCATATTGTATAGACCAAAATCATTTGGTGGGTACGTTCCAACAGGTGCCGTAATATCTGCGGCATCGTTCAAACTACCGGCAAGCCCCATATAGTCGCCCCTTCCGCGTTTGAAATTGGCGTTAAACCCTCCATAATATTTTTTATCATCGGTATTTCTCACCTGGTGGCCATCCCACGGATAGCTGCGCCTGGAGGCAATATTTTCGTATTCGCCCCTAAGTCCGATGGCAGCATATTCCCATTCGGCTTCTGAAGGCAGGCGGTACTTAGGAAGTAAAATCCCATCTTCGAGCCTGACGGCACGTTCACCGGTACCACTTGGGTCTAAATCCTGAAGTGGTTTGTTTACCAGTCCGGTATATTGACCGTTGAGATAAGCTTCGGTATTAAAATTTTCTTCATTTTTCTGATCCGGGTCCATGTCAAGGATGCCCTGTCTGATCAGGAGCATTTCATTCACCCTGTCGGACCTCCAGGAACAATAGTCAGTGGCCTGCAGCCAGTTGACCCCAACAACCGGATAGTCCTGGTATGCAGGGTGGCGTAAGTAAAGGTAGGCAAGTGGTTCATTATAAGCAAGCCTGTCGCGCCACACTAAGGTGTCGGGCAATGCCTTGCGATACACTTCAGGAAAATCTTCGCCAAAAACCCTTTTAATCCAATAAAGATACTCAAGATAATCAAGATTTGTAACCTCGGTCTCATCCATGTAAAACGATCTTACCGTTACCTTTCTCGGGGTATTATTATATTCATACATGGGATCTTCCATTGTTTGTCCCATAACAAAGGTCCCACCTTCGATAAAAACAAGTCCCGGGCCGGTTTCCTGACCAGTTTCTTTGGCCACCTCAAAACCACCATTTTGTGGATTGTTATATTCCCAGCCCGTAGTAGGCGAAACTTTGTTTTTCGAATCGAAAATCCCCTTGCATGAGGTTATGAACAACGGTATGGAAAGAATGGCAACGATGCCAATTAACTGCTGAATTTTAGACATTTTCATTAGGTTTTTTTAAAAAAACAGTGTTATTAACTAAAATCTTGGACACTTTATTGCTCTTGGCCTTTTACTTTTTTCGTCGCACTCGAATATCCACGCAAGTGATATCTCATGTGCGCCACCTGCCGCATTTGAAAACTGAGAAATTGTATAATCGTAACTGTAACCAAATCTAAGATTATCGTATTGAAAGCCAAGTGAGAGGATAACGGCATCGGGGTTTTCGAAAGCATGGCGGTACCACAAACCTGCCGTGAAGTAACTTGCTGAAAAATATGACCCCAAGTTAAGATGCCTGAACCCTCCTTGTTGCTGATACAAAATATTAGGGGAAATAATCATTCCTGATGCGCTGGAACGCCTGTATCCCTGGTCCAGGTTAAAATTTGCCCCGGCATGAACAGTAACCTTCATGTTGAGCAGGTTATTGTTTTCGCTAAAGAAGCTGATGTCAGGTTGTGTTAGGTGATGGGCAGCCCCGCCGATGAAATATTTTTCGCTGATGCCGATCAAAATCCCCCCTCCAAAATCAAGGTAACTTATGTTGTCGTTGAAACCAGGCGGTTGAATACCAGGGTCATTTATACTTCCATCCGGGTTGATGTTGGAGCCAAAAATCAAATCATTCCAGTTGGTGCTTCTTTGTGCATACCCTGCCTGCAAAGCAAAGTTGGTGGTTATTGCATCCGAAATATTCAAGCGATAAGCGTACATGGCATTTACCGATACATTATTAATCCCGGCTTCCCCTGCCCGATCGTAATTAACAATAAGCCCGGCACCGCCGTGGATAAAATCAATGTATTGATCATAAGAGGCATTATACGAAACAAATGCCTTTGGCAAAGATGGCCATTGGTTGCGATAATTAACAACTATTCTCGGGCAATATTCAGTGCCGGCCATTGCAGGGTTTAGGTATAAAGGATTGGCATAAAACTGCGAATATGTAAAATCCTGGCCGAAAGAATTTCCGTGTGACAACAGGGCCAACAGAGATAAATAGAGTATCTTTTGAAGTTTTAACATATTTGGATTTTGCATACGCAACCAATTAACAATTAATTAACTCTTTATTAGTGCAGATATTTTAAGGTGCCGGTTTTGGCTGCAATATTGCCTGGCCGGTAGCGTTTTTAGGTTTTGATTAACGTTAAATATTAACTATGGTTTTACTCAATAAACTTGATTTTACGATGAAACTGAAAACATCATTATATTTACTTTTAATGCTCGTTATCCCAACTATGGTCCATGCCCAGGATCAAATATTGCAACTGCAATTGGATTGGAACCCGGTGCTTAAAATTCAAATTGATGAAAACGAATTCCAGTTACGATTGAATTTTACTGATGCATCATATAACGAAACCTCCTTTTCAACTCCATATTTTGAAAAGAAAATCCCCATAGGCAATCAGGAAGGGGAGTTGGATATATTTATTCAAAACCCAAAATTTCAATCACTTACTTCCGAAGAGTTATTGGTAGTTGACAACCTTTTGTCATTTCCGGAAAACATTGAGGTGACCGGAAATATTGCCCGGTCGAGGCACCGGCCCTTTGCTATTGGCCCTTTGCTATTATTTCATTTTTACCTTTCAGGCTAAATACCGAAACAGCCAAATACGAAAAACTGATTTCATGTGAGCTTGTGATACGAACAACGGGGAATATCCCGAAATCAGGAAATGCTTCACGCAACTGGGCCGAAAATTCTGTGCTGGCAAGTGGGAGTTGGTATAAAATAAGGGTTACAGAAGACGGGGTTTATAAAGTTACATAATTATTTCCTTTTTTATGGCCAGTCGCCCGACCAATGGACGTTAAAGGCAGACATCAGCAGGTTTTATCACCACCGAAATGTCTATTCCGATTACACCTATTATTATATTACCACCGATATTGGCCCCGGAAAACGCATATCACCTATTTCATCGAGCAGCGAAACCCCAAACTATACCGTAAACAAATTTACCGATTACGATTTTCATGAAGTGGACGAAGTGAACCTTATCAAATCGGGGCGTGAGTGGTACGGCGAATTGTTTGATTTTACAACAAACTATAGTTTCGATTTTAATTTCCCAAACCTAGATGCCGGGGCCGAACATTACCTGCGCGTGAAGGCAGTGGCAAAATCATCGGTTTCAAGTTCATTTTTTAGTTCTGTGGATGACGTAACCGTAGTCTCCATTTTAATCCCCAGTGTATCTTCAGGGGCAAATGGCGATTATGCCAGGTCAGTTACCGGTGCAAAGGTTTTTAATACTTCCGGCGCAAATGTTACAGTGGACGTCCAGTACAACAAATCCACCACAACTTCAACAGGCTGGCTCGATTATATTGAAGTAAACGCCATTTGTAACATGTCTTTCTCAGGAAGCCAGGTAATATTCAGGGATCCACATTCGGTTGGGGTTGATTTTGTTTCGGAGTTTGTGCTGGGCAATGCCCCTCAATCTGTAAAAATCTGGGAGGTTACCGATCCCGTCAATATAAACCGTGTGGAGACCTCAAATTCAGGAAATACACAGCGTTTTGTTTTGCCCACACCCAACTTGAGAGAGTTTGTAGCATTTAACGGAAGCGAATATCTGGCACCTGAATTTGTTGAGATCGTTGCGAACCAGGATATTCATGGTGCAGGCCATATTGAATACGTTATTGTTAGTCATCCCGATTTTATTGACCAGGCAAACAGGTTGGCTGATTTTCATCGCTCATTATCAAATTTGAATGTACTGGTTGTTACGCCACAAATGGTTTACAACGAATTTTCATCAGGGGCACAGGATATTACCGCCATCAAGGATTTGATGCGGATGCTTTACGAGCGGGCCGGTGAAGGCAATGAGCCTAAATACCTGCTTCTTTTTGGAGATGCTTCCTACGATTTTAAGGACATCAAAGCTGAAAACACCAACTTTGTCCCTACTTTCGAATCAGTGGAATCGTTACACCACATCACCTCTTATGCAACGGATGATTATTTCGGGTTTTTAGATCCCAACGAGGGCAGTGGCAGTAATGAACTTTTGGATATTGGCATTGGGCGTTTTATTGTAAGAACGCCTGAAGAAGCAAAAATGGCAGTCGATAAGGGCGTCCATTACGCAACCTCTCCCCAATCTTTGGGCGATTGGCGAAATATGATCACATTTGTTGCTGATGATGAAAATGGCAATTCACATATGAACCAGGCCGAGCAATTGGCAAAGTTTGTTGACACTACTTACAGGGCTTACAACGTTGATAAAATTTATATTGATGCCTATCAGCAAATTTCCACACCTGGCGGGCAGCGCTATCCGGCGGTAAACGAAGCAATTAACACCCGCATGGAAAAGGGGACGATGATAATGAACTATACCGGCCATGGGGGCGAAGTTGGCTGGGCACACGAAAGGGTACTTGAAATTTCGGACATCAACAGCTGGGTCAATTACGACAAGCTATCTGTTTTTGTTACCGCAACCTGCGAATTTACCCGTTATGACGACCCCGACAGGATTTCGGCGGGCGAATATGTTTTTCTGAATGAAAATGGCGGTGCCGTTGCTTTATTTACAACAGCCCGTGCAACTTTCGGAGGATCTAATTTAAGTTTAAATAAAGGCTTTTATAAATACGCCTTCGAGAAAGTGGATGGGGAACACTACGCCATGGGCGACCTGATTAGGCTGGCAAAACTTGAGAGCTCCTCAGAAACAAACGATAAGAAATTTGTCCTTATCGGCGATCCGGCATTGAAAATGGCTTATCCGGTTTATCACATCGAAACCCAATACATTAACCAACTAGCCGTGGCAGAAAACCCCGACACTTTAAAAGCCTTGTCAAATGTTACAATTTCAGGCCGTATTGTCGATGAAAACGATAACCCTGTTACTGATTTTAATGGCACGCTCTATTCCATAGTATTCGATAAAGAATCGGATGTTACAACCCTGGGACATGACGATGAAAGTTATGAAAGGACTTTTAAACTGCGCAAAAATGTAATATACAAAGGCAAGGCCCGTGTCACTGAAGGTAAGTTTACTTTTTCTTTTGTGGTCCCCAAGGACATTGCCTATCAATATGGTATGGGCAAGATTAGTTACTACGCCGAGGATGGCGAGAAAGATGCGGCCGGATATTACGAAAACGTAATTGTTGGTGGATCAGATAAAACAAGTATGGTTGATGAGATTGGGCCTGAGATAGAACTTTATATGAATGATACCCTATTCAAATCCGGCAGCATTACCAATGAAAATCCTGTATTATTTGCCAGGGTTTTTGATGAAAACGGGATCAATACAGTGGGGAACAGCATTGGCCATGATATTGTTGCAATACTTGACAACAACAACGAACACCCATTTATCCTTAACGATTTTTATGAAGCCGAACTTGATAGTTACAGAAAAGGGACGGTGAACTTTCCGTTTTTTAATATCCCCCCCGGTGAACATACATTGAAATTTAAAGTGTGGGATGTGTATAATAATCCCAGCGAGGCATTTCTTGATTTTGTGGTTGTTGATGCCGAGGGTATTATCATTTCCGGGTTGATAAATTATCCAAATCCGTTTGCCACCACAACCAATTTCAGGTTCAACCACAACCATGCCGGTTCGGAGGTTGATGTTGAGATCGAGGTTTTTGATCTTTGCGGGCGGCGTGTGGCCGTTATGAACGACAGAATGACCAGCGGAGGTTTTTATTGCACACCCATTTCCTGGGATGGAACAAATTTGAATGGAGGAAGACTGATGGGCGGGATCTATATTTACAAGGCTAGAATTACTGACGAAAACGGCAAACAGGCAACCGCGGTTGAGAAGCTGCTGATTGCCCGGTAGGGACTGGGACTGGAGTGTTGGAGTAATGGAGTGTTGGAGTGATGGAGTGTTGAGTAATAGGAAAAATATATTGAGCTGTGGTGGAAAGGAAAAATAAAAATCGAGGATTTAAACAATTAAGAGTTTGGCAGGAAGCTATTGATTTGTATGTTTTCGTAAATGAGATTTTTAAGGATTTTCCATACACTATCAACAAATCAAAGATGAACACATTAGATGCATGTCATAGTATTAAAAGAAATATTGCCGAAGGATATTGTAGGAGATCAGCAAAAGAATACCTCAACTTTCTAAATATTGGATTGGGTTCTTGTGGAGAGTTAAATAGTTCGATTATTTCCTTCAATAAAGCTGGTTATTTAAAAGATGAGATATTTGAGGAGTTTGATAGAAAGCATTATAAATTAGAAAATGGATTAATTAAATTAGCAGAGTCATTACAAAATAAAATAAAGCAAAAAGATTGGAATGATTCATATGCAAAATAACACAATACAACATGACAAACTTTACATTCCTCCATCACTCCATCACTCCAATACTCCAATACTCCAATACTCCATATTATAATAACAACAGAATCATTAATTAATAGTTTTGTATCTGTAAAAACTTGTTAAACTGAACAATATGAAAAATAATTTAATAAAATATTTATCTTTTTTACTTCTCCTGTTTCCTCTGTTGACCGTGGCACAGGGAAAAGTACAAACAAGGCTTATCCATTGGGACGGTATTCAGGAAATTGGTTTTGATGGCGGCTCAATGAAGATATTAAACTTTTCGGATGCCGTAAACGACGATGCTTTTGGGATTCTTCCCATACATCAGGAAATGATAGAAATAAAAACCCCTGGACTGTATTATAAATTCGAAATCCAGGATCCTGTTTTTGCTGCTTTCGATAGCCAAAATTCCGTATTGGGCTTGCCCGACATCGACCTCGTTACAACTGAGGTGCAAACCATTGTTGAACAGGCTTTCATTAGCGGGAAACAATTTACTGTTTTTAAACTTCTGCCGTTAAGGCTCAACCCACAAACAGGCTTGATTGAAAAACTGGTACAATTCAATTTAAGCATCGTCCCTCAAATCGGGGAGCCTGCTATGTTGAAATCAACAAGGGCCTTTAGGGAAAATTCTGTGCTCGCAAGTGAAGAATGGTTTAAGGTTTCTGTCAGTAAAAATGGTATTTATAAAGTCACCTATGCCCAGCTTAAGGAAATGGGAATGGATGTTGACAATATAGATCCGGAAAATATTAAGCTGTACGGCAATGGGGGGGGGATGCTCCCTGAACTGAATTCTGAATTTACTTACAACGATCCCCACGAAAATGCCATTGTGGTCGAAGATGGGGGAGATGGAAGTTTTGATGCCGGTGACTATATTTTGTTTTATGGTGAATCGCCTGATCAATGGGTTTACGAACCCATTAAGCTTGCTTTTAAATATATCGGCCACCGATATTCCGATTACACCTATTATTTTATTACAGCAGGCGGGGGTGCCGGCAAAAGGATAACGACAATATCACAAAGCTCACATCCACCAACGGAAACATTTACCTCTTTTCATGATTTTGGTTGCCATGAGCTGAACCAAAAGAACCTGATCCATTCAGGTGCTGTGTGGTATGGAGAGGAGTTTGGTGACGAACTGTCCTACGATCTCCCTTTTGTGTTTCCGAACGCCGATACCGGTTACGCCAATTATTTTGTTGTAAATGTGGCAGCAAAGTCCCCTTATGTAAGCACCTTTTCATTTCATGTCAACGAGGATTCGCTCACCTCCGTTTCGGTGCCTGCAATCCCTCCCCAATCCGTAATTATTTACGCCAATGCTGTGAGTAAAAATAAACGGTTCAAGTCATCATCTGATACAATTGTGGTAAGTGTGGATTATAATAAACCGCACGAAAGCTCCCTCGGGTGGTTAGATAATATCCAACTTAATGTAATGCGACATTTGATTTACCCCGGTGGGCAACTTGCTTTCAGAAATGTGTTTACGGTGGGCAGTGGGAACGTTAGTGAATTTCAAATATCATCTGCCCCGGCAGGTTTTTATATTTGGGATGTTACCGATCCGCTTGAGCCAAAAAAAATAAACACCTCCCAAAACGGAGAGACTTTTACATTTACAGTTGAAACCGACAGCCTCCGCGAATTTATTGGGTTTGAGGACAATAATTTCCTTGTGCCCAATTTGATAGGGGAAATTGAGAACCAAAACCTACATGCCCTGCAAAATTTTGATTTCGTCATTATTTCACATCCCGATTTTATTGTCCAGGCAGAACGGCTCAAAGCCCTGCACGAAGAGTTGGACGACATGCAAATTTGTGTGGTAACCCCCGGCCAAATCTTCAACGAATTTTCATCTGGCTCCCAGGACCCCACGGCCATCCGTAACTTTGTAAAGATGATTTACCAAAGATCGGGGACACCTTCCCAATTGAAATATCTGCTCCTGTTTGGCGATGGGTCATACGATCCGAAAAACAGGATTGAAGAGAACAAGAACTTTGTTATGACCTACCAATCGAAGCAATCGCTAAAACTAACATCATCCTATGTTACCGATGACTTTTTTGGCCTGATGGACCCCATTGAGGGGACAGATGCATACGGAAATGTTGACATCGGCATTGGCCGGTTGCCGGTCAGCACTCCTCAAGAAGCCAAAGAAATGGTGGATAAGATTGAGAATTATATGCGGTTTTCGGAGCAAACCCAGGGCAGTTGGAAAAACAAAATGTGTTTTGTTGCCGACGATGAAGATTATAACCTGCACTTTTTTCAGGCCGATACGGTATTGGCAAAAAATGTTGCCCGTATGAACCCATCAATGAACCTGAACAAGATTTACTTAGATGCTTTTCAGCAAATATCTACCTCAAGCGGGCACAGGTACCCCGAAGCCAATAAAGCCCTGAACCAGCAGGTTGAAGATGGGGCACTTTTCATAAACTATACAGGCCATGGTGGCGAAAAAGGATGGTCTGTCGAAAATGTCCTTCAAATTTCAGACATTAACTCATGGACAAATTTTAACACTTTACCGGTATTTATTACGGCCACTTGCGAGTTCAGCCGCTTCGACAACCCCTCTATGACATCTGCCGGGGAATTGGTTTTGTTGAACCCAAATGGCGGTGGGATTGCGCTTTTGACAACTACCCGGTTGGCATTTGCACAATCGAACCTGACCCTGAACAGGCGAATTTATGATACACTTTTCAGGTCCAGCCCGGACAATTATCCAAGGCTTGGGGATCTTATCAAATTTTCAAAAACCCCTTCAAACACCAACATCCGTAATTTTGTACTGCTTGGCGATCCCGCAATTAAACCGGCTTTCCCGAAGTACGATATCGTAACCGAAACCATTAATGGCATAACTATCGATTCATATACAGACACACTTAAAGCCAACGGCATGATGACCGTTACGGGCTACATTGCCGACTTTTCCGATGAGCGCAATATTATTGATGATTTTAACGGGATGCTTTATCCGGTACTTTATGATAAAGCAGTTAGTATTATGACCTTGGGCAACGATCCAAAAAGTAGTCCTGCCGAATTTCAACTTCAGGACAGGGTTCTTTATAAAGGCAAAGTTAGCGTAACAAATGGGGAATTTTCGTTTTCTTTTGTCATACCCAAAGATATATCTTACCAATATGGCAACGGAAAATTAAGTTATTACGCAGCCGACAGCCTGAGAGATGCAGGTGGTTATTTCGACCAATTTATTTTAGGTGGATATGATGGGTCAACCGCCACCGACGACAAGGGGCCCGAAATCACAATGTACCTTAACGACAGCCTGTTTATTAACGGAAGTGAAATTAACAACAGCCCGATTTTGTTTGCAGGCCTTAGCGACCCGGGCGGCATCAATACAAGTGGCAGTGGCATAGGACATGATATTGTTGCCACCCTTGACGGGGATGAAAGCGTCACCTTCCTTCTGAATGATTATTTTGATCCTCAGGTGGACGATTTTACATCCGGCAATATTGTGTTTCCGTTCAATAATCTCAGCAACGGGAAACATACCCTGGAACTAAAGGCATGGGACATGTTTAATAATTCATCCTCATCTATAATCGAATTTTATGTTTCCGATAGTTTAAATATGGATGTGGCCCAGGTACTTAATTATCCCAACCCATTCGCTAACGGAACTTATTTTACGTTCAGGCACAACCAGTTTGGTGAAGATCTTAGGGTGGAAATTGAAATATACAACTTCAATGGGCAATTGGCAACGGTATTCATCCCTCAACATATTGTAACCAATGGTTATACCGTTGATCCTATTTACTGGGACGGTGAAGACAACAGGGGCAATAAACTCAATCCGGGTTTTTATTTTTATAAAATTAAAGTGGGGAACGGCATTGGTTATCAAACAGAAAGAGTACAAAAATTAGTCATTTCAAATTAAGGCCAAACTTTTTTGTTTAATGTTCTGCTGTTTTCATCCAAAAAACAATATAAAAAATAAATCACCGTTAACTTTTCATCTTAAATTTTAAGCAAAATTTCAAACTAATTCTATGAGCCAAAAGACAATTTTAGTAGCAATTATTTTCTTATTTTCTACCAGTGCCTTTGCGCAATACAACCCTGATGATTATATTGGGAAACAGACCAATACCATCACTACAGCAGTGCCATTCCTTACTATTGCCCCCGATGCAAGAGGAGGTGGTTTGGGCGATGCAGGTGTAGCCATGTCCCCTGATGCCAACTCCATGCACTACAATCCTGCAAAATATGCATTTATCGAATCGAAAATAGGTTTTTCGGCAGCATACAGCCCTTGGTTAAGGGCACTCGTAAACGATATAAATCTTGCATACGTTGCCGGATATTACAGGCTTGATGATAAGCAAACACTTGCCGCATCACTTAGGTTTTTCTCCTTGGGCGACATTACTTTTACTGATAATGCCGGAAATATAATAGGTAACTTCAGGCCCAACGAATTTGCTGTTGATGGTACATATTCAAGAAAATTCTCAGAAAACTGGTCGGGGGCCGTTGTTGCAAGGTTTATTTATTCTGACCTTACCCAGGGACAGGTGGTGCAAGGACAACAAACCAAAGCCGGTACTTCAATTGCTGCCGACATTGCCGTTTACCACCAGCGTGAATTAAACTGGAGGAAAGTTGACAACGCTGAGTTTGCTTTTGGTGTAAATATCTCAAATATCGGATCAAAGATTTCCTATACCGATGCCACCACCGAAAAAGATTTTATCCCTACAAACCTGAAATTCGGGCCCAGGTTAACCGTTGACCTCGACGATTATAACCGTTTGTCATTTACAGCCGACATTAATAAATTATTGGTGCCAACACCTCCTATATATGCACAGGACACATTGGGCAACCCCATAATTGATGATGATGGCAACAAAGTTATTGCTGCCGGTATGGACCCAAATGTTTCGGTCGTGTCAGGGATGATCCAATCGTGGTATGATGCACCTGATGGATTTGAAGAAGAGATGCGTGAGTTTTATTTTTCAATCGGAACCGAGTATTGGTATAATAAAACCTTCGCTATCAGGGCAGGTTTCTTTTATGAAGACCATAATAAAGGAAACCGTAAATATTTTACCCTGGGGGCCGGTTTAAGATATAATGTCTTCGGGCTTGATTTTTCTTATCTGATACCTATGGAACAGCAAAACCCTATGGAAAACACACTCAGGTTTACTCTCATATTCGACTTGGATGCCTTCGATAGCCAATAGGCGGAAATGACTAATCCCGAAATTATTCTCCCGAAAGTATTCGGGAGGAGTGGTTAAAGTTATAGATTGATAAAAAATATTTGAAGCCGGGGGTGAAAACTTTCCGGCTTTTTTGTTGTCAGGGAATTTTATTAGATTTGAACCTCAATAAAAATTTAGCAGATGAAAATCAGGGTAGGGTTTGGATATGATGTACATAAATTGGGCAAGGGCAAAATGCTCAGGTTAGGGGGGGTTAACATCCCATCTGAAAAAAGTTCCATCGGACATTCAGATGCGGATGTGTTGATCCATGCTATTTGCGATGCACTTTTAGGGGCTGCAAACCTGGGGGATATCGGCCATTATTTTTCTGATAAGGACGACCAGTATAAAGATATCGACAGTAAAATCCTACTTAAAAAAGTAGTTAACTTCCTGAAGGAAAAAGGTTACAGTATAGGAAATATCGATTCGACAATTTGTTTACAAAAACCAAAAATTTCATCTTATATCCAAAAGATGAAAACTTCACTGGCCGGGTGCATGGATATTTCCTTGCACGACATTTCAGTAAAAGCCACCACCACCGAAAAACTGGGGTTCGTTGGCAATGAAGAGGGGATTTCGGCCTATGCGGTTGTTCTTATTGAAAAATCAATTCCAAGTACTTGACGTTTCCAAGTCCTTACGGACGTTGGAAAGTCTGGAAGGAAACTTTCGGCTTCTGACCCCATCCCCCCCCGAAAGCTTTCGGGGTTCCCCTGAAAGGGAAGGGAGTTCCACCACACCGGCCACCCGTTGGCCTTGTGTGTTGGCATTCTCCCCCTTCGACCGAAGGGAGTCCGTATGGAAAGGGGGAGTTAGAGGGGGTCTGTGACAACATAAAAAAATCAACAATATGAAATCAATGGCAATACGTTGCAAATGGGCATCCGGCAACCCCGATTACTTTAATTATCACGACAATGAGTGGGGCGTGCCGGTACACGATGACCGAAAGCACTTTGAGTTTATGCTGTTAGATGCTTTCCAGGCCGGTCTGAGCTGGCTTACTATTTTACGAAAGCGGGAAAACTTCAGGCAGGCATTTGATAATTTCGATTTTGAAAAGATTGCAGTTTACGATGATGCAAAAATCGCAGAACTACTTCAAAATGCAGGCATCGTCAGGAACAAACTGAAGATAAACGCAAGCATTAAAAACGCAAAGGCATTTCTTAAAATCAGGGAGGCGTTTGGCTCATTTGATGAATACATCTGGGGTTTTACTGATGGTAAAGTTATCCAAAATCATTTTACTGAATTCGGCGAAATACCGGCAAAAACAGAACTTTCCGATGCAATAAGCAAGGATTTGAAAAAGCGTGGGCTTACTTTTGTCGGTTCAACAATTATCTATGCATATATGCAAGCCATGGGCATGGTAAACGACCATACTACAGACTGTTATCGCCATGGGGTACTACATTAATTTGATCCCGCACGTGCGGGATGATGATGTGCAAATCCAGACGGACGGACTATGTCCGTTTGAAAATGAAAGCCCTACGGGGAATTTGAAAAAAACTGACGCAGGTTTACACGGATACAACGGATTAAAAATCCGTTCGACCAGCGAAAATCTGCGTCTGAAAACATCGTTAACATGTTAGCATTAGTTATTTTTTAAGAGCCTAAAATAAATCATATTATTATGAAAAGACTACTACTTTTAATCGCAATTGGTTTTTTAATTGGTGCAACTTCTATTGCACAAACCTCAGACAGTACACAAACTAATCCCTATGTTAAAAAGCAAAAGAGCAGTTTTGCAAGTAAGCTCTATTTTGGTGGAAACCTTACTTTAACATTTGGTAGTTACACTTCAATTGGTATTTGGCCCCTGGTTGGTTATAAGGTAACCCCCAAGTTATCTTTCGGGTTACAACCTGGTTACGAATACCTGAAATATGATAACTATTATGGTGGTGATTATGAAACAAGTAGTTATGGGATCAGGATATTTGGAAGGTACAGGGTAATCCCGCAAGCTTATGTTCATGCGGAGTATGCATCCATTAACTATGAATTTCAGAGGCCAAATATTGGTGGCGACTATGAAGACTATCGCGAATGGGTGCCGTTTCTTTTCCTGGGCGCTGGTTTTTCGCAACGTGTTGGAGGGGGCACCTACGCATACGTACAGGTTTTGTTTGATGTTTTGCAAAATGAAAATTCACCATACGGCAGCGGCGAACCCTTCTGGACTGTAGGTGTGGCAGCAGGATTTTAAATCCAAAAATCTAA
>NIVA01000025.1 GCA_002254335.1 Bacteroidetes bacterium 4572_114
AAATCCTTTACAAAACCTTGCACGAAGAGGCCGCTAACCAAAACCTGTTCAATTACCTGTTTGATGCCCTGGTCCAGTTTGATTTAATGGAAAATACCTTTCAGGATTTCCACCTCTTATTTTTGGTAGGGTTGAGCAAATATCTGGGTTTTTACCCACGCAGGAATTACTCCGCACAAAATAAGATATTCGACCTACAGGAAGGTTATTTTATCCGTGAAAAGCCTCTCCATGTTAATTTTTTGGAAATTGATATGGCCGCGAAACTAAATAAGGTCCTCGAATCAAAAGATTTAACTACAAACATTTTCGAAAACACAAAGGAAAGAAATCTGTTTATGGAAGGGTTATTATCTTTCTACAGGCTGCATATCCCTGTATTTGGTGAGATAAAATCCCATGGTGTGCTTCATGAAGTGTTGGGTTAGGGTGTAATTTGTACCGGTCTATAAAGTCGATGGTTTATGAAATTGAAACCCCTACTATATTGGTAATAATTAATAATTTACCTTTGCATAAAAACAGGTAAACAATGAGAAAATTCAATACATCAGGGCCTAATATCCCTAAAAAACATTATACAAGTGAGAGAAAAGAGCTAATAAACAGAGGGGTTGGATTAATTAAGGATGAAAGATATTTCACCATTTGGGCACCACGACAAACAGGTAAAAGCACCTATTTCAGGCAACTTGCTGTTGAGATAGAAAAGCAAGGCTATAAAGTTGCACATATAAATTTTGAAAGCTATAAAAACGCCTCCTTAAAGAGCTTTTTGTCACGCTTCACCAGACACCTTCGAGAATCATGGGGTGAAAATTTTATAAAAGAGAATGAAATATCACATATTTTTGAATTGATTGAAAAAATAAAAGATAAAAAATACATATTGATAATTGACGAAGTAGAAGGCATTAATCCTGAATATTTCGGCGATTTCTTACATTCAATCCGTAATGCCTACCACTCGCGGGAAAACCACTGCCTCAAAAGCGTCATCCTTGTTGGTGTTTCAAATATACTTGGTGTGGTGAGCGATAAAACTTGTTGATGGTTATCCTGATAAAGAGATTCTGGATTATAATGATTACCTGAAAGTAGAAGACTGGTATTTACGAATTGCCATTGATAAAAATTTTGAAAACATCCACAATAAGGCAAAGGAAGAACGCCGTTTCGTTGAAAAGCTCCTTTTTACCCAAAATAAAATCCCTTTTAAAATTGATCGGCCAAGCATAAAATTTTTGCATACCAATGGGTTGATTAAGGATGACGGAAACGGGTATGTCACGTTTTGGGTGCCGTTTTACAAAAAGCGCCTCTACGATGCCTTTTATCCATATTCAAATGGTGAAACAAGCTACATTGCCGGCAACACGTATGGCCCCGATTATTTCGACAAAAACGGCAACCTGAAAATAAATCAGCTTATAAATAATTATAAAGAATACGTTAAGCGAAGGGGGTTTAAGGTTTTTATGGAAAAGGACGAAAACGGGAATTTCAAATCCATAAAAGAGGCCGCTTTGATATATAGTTTCGAAACCTTTATTACTGCCATAATGCAGGAGCTGGACGGGAAAATTTACCGGGAAGCAGATACCGGGCTTGGTAAAAGCGACATGATAATCAACGTTGCAAACCAGGAGTTCCTGATTGAGACAAAAATCTATTTTAGCCCATCGAAATTTGATAGTGGCAAAAAACAACTCGCATATTATTGTGATTGTATCGGACAGGACAAAGGCATTTATCTTGTATTCTGCCCCAACGATCTGAAATATCCCGAACCGGTGAAAGAACAAACCGAAAATATCGAAGTTGCCGAAAGTATAGGGAAAAACGTTGAAATCACTACCTATTTGGTGGAATTTGACAGGCGTAAGTGGTAAAAAAATCACATTAACAACTATGTGTTTGTAATAAATCACCTAATAAAAAACCAACTAATTTCAAACAAAAAAAAATGGGCAATCATTGTACAAAACTATTCACAAACAAATATAAATTGTTCATTACCGGAATACTGATTTGTGTTTCAGGGTTTCTGATTACTTCCTGTTCAACAACCGGCAAGGCCGGAAGAAAGAAAAACTGTGATTGCCCGAGATGGAGTAGTATTGATAAACCAGCAGATAAGATGACGGAGGTTTATGAAAAATTTTAGGCACATCCTTGAAAAATACCTTCCTGATAATGCTGTTGATGCTGTGCACGAACTGATAGAGGATAATCAGGTAAACCTGAATATTACCAGGAAAAGAAAGACCAAGCTGGGCGATTTCAGGCCGCCGGTAAATGGCAAACCGCAAAGGATATCTGTTAACCATGATTTAAACCCCTATTCGTTCCTGATAACTTTTGTCCACGAACTGGCCCATCAAAAAGTGTGGGCAAGGCATCAAAATAAGGTCAGGCCACATGGCGTTGAATGGCAATGTTTTCGTCCCCCTGGCCGAAGTAATTCCTGTTGATGGGTAGGATAGATGAATAGGTTTTCATACATTTGCAACCAAAAATAATTAATTTTAATAATCCAGAGATGAACAAAAATTACTATTGTATAATCATGGCGGGTGGGATTGGCGCCAGGTTTTGGCCCATGAGCCGGACAAATCGTCCCAAGCAGTTTATCGATATTTTGGAGACCGGCGAAACACTTATCCAGCAAACATTTAACCGTTTCAAAAAGATTTGCCCTGTCGAAAATATTTTCATTGTCACCAACGAAATTTATGACGGACTGGTAAAGGAACAACTTCCCGAACTGCCCGAAAACAACATCTTGCTTGAACCTGCAATGAGGAACACGGCCCCCTGCATTGCTTATGCAAATTATAAAATCAAATCGGTCAACCCCGATGCGTGTGTCGTGGTTGCACCTTCCGATCACCTTATACTTAAAGAGGATGAGTTTGTCAGGGTAATTAATGATTCCCTCGGTATAGCATCAGAAAATGATTGGCTGATTACGTTGGGGATTAAGCCGGGCAGGCCCGACACGGGTTACGGGTATATTCAATACGATGAAAACCAAAAATACGGGAAAAACGACCAGGTAAGAAAAGTAGTGACCTTTACCGAGAAACCCGACCTGGAACTGGCCGAAAAATTCCTTGCCAGCGGCGATTTCCTCTGGAACGCCGGGATATTTATCTGGTCGCTAAAAAGTATCACAGCGGCCTTTTCGAAATACCTTGACGATGTTGATGACCTTTTTAAAAAAGGTATTGGCAAATATAATACACCTGAAGAAAAACAATTCATTAACGAAACCTATACCGTTTGTCGCAAAATTTCAATCGATTATGGTGTAATGGAAAAAGCCCCAAATGTGTATGTCTATTCAGCTGATTTCGGGTGGTCTGACCTGGGCACCTGGAGGTCGCTTTACGACATCAGGGAAAAAGATGAAAAAGCCAATGTGTTGACAGGCGATAATGTGATGCTTTATGACGCCGAAAGTTGTATTGTCCATATGCCAAAAGACAAACTTGTGGTTATTCAGGGCCTGAAAGATTATATCGTAATTGAAAATGATGAGGCTTTGTTAATCTGCAAAAAGAATGAGGAACAACAAATCAGGCAGTTTGTTACCGACATTAAAGTGGATAAAGGTGAGAAATTTATTTAATAACTAATTCAAAAACAGTAAAAATGAGAAAACTATTTAGTTTGTTAATTATCCTAACTATTGGCTTCGGCCCAATGACAAAAGCTGATGAGGGTATGTGGCTGCCCTTGTTCGTCGAAAGGCTCAACTATGTTGACATGGAAGAGATGGGCCTGCAACTAACAGCCGAGGAAATTTATAGCATTAACAATTCCAGCCTTAAAGATGCGATCATCATTTTTGGCCGGGGTTGCACCGGTGAAATTGTTTCGCCCGAAGGTTTGATATTTACCAATCATCATTGTGGGTTTGGTGCCATTCAGTCGCACAGTACCATTGAACATGATTATCTCACAGATGGATTTTGGGCAATGAACAAAAAGGAAGAGCTAAAAAATGACGGGTTAACTGCCAGGTTTTTAGTGAGGATTGAAGATGTTACCGATCGCGTATTAACCGAGCTTAATGATGAAATGACCGAACAGGAACGCACTGCAAAAGTGAGGGAAGTAGGTAAAGAGATTAGCGATGAAGCCATTAAAGACACCCATTTCGATGCGTACGTTAGAGGGTTTTTTGGTGGAAATGAATATTACCTTTTTGTTTATGAGACATTTAAAGACATTCGCCTTGTTGGGGCACCGCCTTCGTCCATCGGAAAATTTGGTGCCGATACCGACAACTGGATGTGGCCCCGCCATACCGGCGACTTTTCCATTTTTCGGGTTTACACCGGCCCGGATATAAAAAATTAAAAATCTTCCGCCAACATATGGATGCCAATGAAACTGTTAATATCCAATATGCGACTAAATGGGCGCATACATCAAACTACTGGAAATATTTTATTGGCCAGACAAAAGGTTTAAAACGCCTTAAGGTGTATGAACAAAAGCGTGAGCAGGAAGAAAAGTTTAACGATTGGGTAAATGTCAACGATAACCGTAAAGACAAATACGGCCAAGCCCTGACCCTGATGGAAGAAGGTATTGACGATTCAAAAGAATACAATCTTACCAGCATTTATTTAAGGGAAGCCATTAGCAGGGGGAGTGAGATATTGATGTATTCGCGTAGCTTCGATAAGCTAAAAGAGATGCTTGACCAGAAAGGGAAAGATAAGGACAAGGATGCAATTCAGCAACAGATTTCATCTTTACGGGAAGCAGCAGATGGCCATTTCAAGGATTATTTTGAACCGATAGACAGAGAGTTATTGGGGGCCATGCTTGAAATGTATTACCAAAACGTCCCGAAAGACCAGCAACCGGAAATGCTTGCTGAAATCAACAAAAAATACAAGGGCGATTTTATGGCCTATGCAAACATGGTTTTTGATAAATCTATTTTTGCGTCCCACGATAGGGTAGAAGCCTTTCTTGATAACCCCAAAGCAAAGACACTGGAAAAAGATCCGGCAAGCCAGCTTTTAAGTACGTTTTTAATAAAGTTACCTGAGATAAATGTTGCATTGCAGGCTGCAGGTGAAAAAAGTAACAAAGGCGAAAGAATTTATATTGCCGGGTTGCGTGAGATGGAGCCAAACAAAAAGTTTTATCCTGATGCCAATTTTACCATGCGGCTTACTTATGGACAGGTTTTAGATTATTTCCCGGCTGATGCTATACATTTCGATTTTACCACGACTTT
The DNA here is from genome assembly GCA_002254335.1 of Bacteroidetes bacterium 4572_114. GTDB lineage: Bacteria > Bacteroidota > Bacteroidia > Bacteroidales > 4484-276 > 4484-276. Next base: position 5,264 of record NIVA01000025.1, read on the forward strand.
AAAAGGTGTTATGGAGAAAGAAGATCCCTCCAACTGGGAATTTGTGGTTCCCGAAAAACTCAAGGAACTTTATGAGAGCAAGGATTTTGGCCCTTATGGTGAAGATGGCGGGATGGTGGTTTGCTTTTTAACCAACAACGATATTACCGGGGGAAACTCAGGAAGCCCTGTCCTAAATGCTTACGGAGAATTGATCGGGTTGGCATTTGATGGAAACTGGGAAGCAATGAGTGGTGATATTGCTTTTGAACCGGAACTGCAACGTACAATATGTGTTGATGCCAGGTATGTTTTATTTATCATTGATAAGTACGCCGGGGCACAAAACCTTATTGATGAGTTGACCATCGTAAAAGGACATCCGAAATTGAAGGAATCAATGGAAGAGACCTCAGTTAAAGAAGTTGAAGAAATGGTTGAGGATTAATCAGGCTCCATAGTTATTGGGGCAAACACATAATAATCAGGAATAATACCCTAAGGGCAGCGAAAGCCCCCTTGGGGTTTTTTCATGTCAGATGTCCGGTTAATGATTTTATCCTTGTTAATCAATGAATTACCGAATGGAATAAAAAGAAATCGCCCCTCATCCGGGCGGACAAGAGGCGAAGTGCAATCAATTAATCCCTAAAAATCTGTTTGCCATGAAAAATGAATCTACCCCTAAAATGATCCATTTGAAAATGACAATACAAACATACCGCTCAAACCAGTCGATCTACAACTTTAGCAAGTTAACGGCAGGGCTGAACCAGTTAACGGTAGGTTTCATCGAACGAACGTTTTTTTTCGTGATCCACACATCTGTTCAAAAAGCCAATAAACGGGCTCATTATTTGGAATGAATCTACAACAAAAGGTAAAAAGCCATCGCTTGTCAATTTATCTTGATGGATATCATTCCCGACAATGTAATTTTTGTACTTTAGTAATTCAATATCTTCAAAATCCTTTGGAAAATCTTTTGGGGGACGCTTGAGTTTTTCGCCATTCATTTGACCAAACCTTTCATAAAATGACTTTTCACCAATGATTTTTTTGAATTCTCCCGGGAAATGTAAAATTTCATATCTGATTGATTTTAAAATAACCGGTTCCGGTTGCCAAATCCCTCCCCCACTAAAGGAAGCATCGGGGTCAACATGGATGTAATATCCTGCATACCCACTTTTTCGGCCACCTTTACAAAATGCTGCGCCCATGTGGGTTTTGTACGGGTCTTTGTTTTTAGAAAACCGGACATCACGGTAAATCCTGAAAACACAATCCTTCGGGCTAAGTAGCCCAATATCGTTATCGAAAGCCGAAATTTCCTTAATAGTTTCGGCCACAATATCTTCAAAAGCTATTTTAGCTTCCTGATACCAATCTTTGTTTTCCTGAAACCACTCGCGGGCATTATTCTTTTTAAGTTCTCGAAGAAATGTCAAAACAGTTTCCATAGGTTGTATGTTTTTAATTTAGTTGTGGTTTTTCTTTAATAAATAAAGAGTCCGGTCTAAAAACGAAGTTTTTGAAAATTAGCGAAATTTTATTATTTTCAAACACGTGATTATGCGATAATTAGAAAATTACATTAGTGCATTCGCGGCAAAAAAGGGCTTTTTAGACTGGACTCAATAAAGAATACCTCTATTTTTACAGATGAAAACAACAGATTGCGAAAGTAGTTCAAAATGAATAACGTTTCATCCACAAAAAATAACACGGGCTTCCTGTTAAAGTTAACGCTTTTGCTTACCGGTAGCATGACTGTACTTGCCGGGGCAGTCATTGTTGCTGCAATACCTGAAATACAGGAGTTCTTCGGTGACCAGGAAAACGCACAATTTTACAGCAAATTGTTACTTGCCGTTCCAGCTCTGTTTATTGCTGTACTTGCGCCATTCGCCGGCCATATCATCGATCGGTTTGGGCGAAAAACCCCATTGATCATTTCATTAATCCTTTATGCTGTTGCAGGAACTTCCGGTTTTTATCTGCCTGATATTGTTAGTTTGTTAATAAGCAGGGCGATGCTTGGCGTGGCGGTTGCAGGCATAATGACGGTAAATACTACCCTTATCGGCGATTACTTTAAGGGAATTGAAAGAAGTAAATTTATGGGCTGGCAGGGAGCGTTTATGGCATTTGGAGGGGTAATATTTATTTCAATTGGAGGGGTCCTGGCTGACATCTCCTGGCGGATGCCATTTCTCGTTTACACCTTCTCTTTGATCGTCCTTGGGCTTACCTTTTTTTACATCTACGAACCTGGGATTATCAAAAATAGATATGAACATCCCGTAAGGAAAACCAAAATCAGGAGAAAAAAATACATAATTGTTTATGCCACAGCTTTTATTGGGATGATATTTTTATTCATGATCCCAACACAAATCCCATTCTTGCTTTCCAACACAGGAAACATCTCAAACTCGTTTATTGGGTATTCCATAAGTATAGCCATTTTAGCAGGGGCAATATTATCAGTAAATTATGGGAAGATCAGATTGAAATTTAATTTTTACCAGATTTACTCCATTATATTTTGTTTAATGGGGGCAGGATTTCTTATTATCTCCCTCTCCCACACTTTTGCAGTTACATTGGCCGGACTTATTATCGCAGGTTTTGGCACAGGGCTGTTAATGCCCAACACTAATTTGTGGCTCATCTCATTTGCCCCGCCAGGCAACCGTGGCAGGTTGGTTGGCATTTTAAACCTCTTTGTTTATTCAGGACAGTTTTTATCTCCTGTGTTGGTTTATCCACTTATTAAATGGCAGTCCATTCATTTTACTTTTGGTGTTGGGGGCATTGTTATGTTGCTGCTATCTATTTTTTTTCTTCTTAGTTCAAAATAGTTTGGCCCCGCAATAGATCAATTTGTAAATTAATCAGATAAAGCGGGGTATGTGATTTATTATGACTATACAAAAAGCGAATACCAGATTTTATAATTTGTTGGAAATTTGTTAAACTGATAAGTTTTTATATCTTTGCGCCCGATTTCAAAAAGAAATCATAACGGCATAAGAAAAGTTTGCTTTTATAAGCAATGGAAACGATAAAGAGGGGACACGATGTCCCCTATTTTATTAGCTGGTTAATATGATTGAAAAAGCTAAAGTTACAGATCTGGCACATGAGTGCCTGGAAGATACCGACAAATACCTCGTGGATGCCCAGGTGAAAACCGGGAACATCATTACAGTTGTAATTGATGGCGATTCCCCTGTTGTTATTAAGGATTGTGTTAGGTTAAGCAAGTTTATCGAAGGAAGGCTTGATAGGGATGCTGAAGATTATGAACTCAGGGTTACCTCCTTTGGTGCAGATAAGCCGCTAAAGCTAAAGCGTCAATACAAGAAAAATATGGGGCGTGAATTTAATATAGTTTTGGATGACGAATCACGCGTAACAGGTAAAATGATAGCTATTGACGAGGATCAAATAACAGTTATGAAAAAGGATGAAAAACGAAAAGGCCATAAACCGGAAGAGGTAAAAATCAACTTCAATGATATTAAAGAGGCAGCAATTGTACTTTCGTTTAAATAATTATTAGGAATAAATACGGTAAAAATAAGGCGATGGATCAAATAAATTTGGTTGAAACATTTTCGGAATTTAAGGATTTTAAGAATATCGATCGTGAGACCATGATGAGGATATTGGAAGACGTATTCCTTCATATGTTGGACAAGCAATATGGTACGGCGGATAATTTTGAAATCATTGTAAATATTGATAAAGGTGACCTTGAGATTTGGCGAATGCGCGAAATTGTTGAAGATGGGGAGGTTGAAGACGAAAACCTTCAAATTGCCTATTCTGAAGCAATAAAAATTGAACCTGATTTTGAATTAGGTGAGGAGGTTTCCGAAGAGATAAAGTTGAAGGATTTTGGTCGCCGTGAGATTTTAACAATCAGGCAAAACCTGATTGCAAAAATCCAGGAGTACGAAAAAGATAATGTTTATAAGAAATACAAAGACAAGATTGGCGAAATTGTAACCGGTGAGGTTTACCAGATATGGAAAAAAGAGATACTTGTACTCGATGATGATTACATCGAATTGATCCTTCCAAAATCCGAACAAATCCCTTCCGATTACTATCGGAAAGGCGATACCATCAGGGCAGTTGTATCAAAGGTTGATATGCACAATAATTCTCCACAAATCATCTTGTCCCGCACATCGCCCGTGTTTCTCGAACGGTTGTTTGAACAAGAAGTGCCCGAGGTTTATGATGGTTTGATCACAATAAAAAATATTGTAAGGGTCCCGGGCGAAAGGGCGAAAATTGCTGTCGAATCCTATGATGACCGCATCGATCCCGTTGGGGCATGTGTGGGTATGAAAGGTTCCCGTATCCATGGTATCGTCAGGGAGTTGAAAAATGAGAACATCGATGTAATTAATTTCACATCCAATTCATCACTTTTTATCCAGCGTGCATTAAGCCCGGCAAAAATTATCAACATCAATATTGATGAGGCCACCCGCAGGGCCGAGGTTTATATGAAACCCGACCAAGTTTCGCTGGCTATTGGCAAAGGGGGCTTCAATATTAAACTAGCCGGAAAGCTTACCGGTTATGAGATTGACGTTTATCGCGATACAGATATTGATGCCGATGATGATGTGGATATTGGTGAATTCTCGGACGAAATCCAGGAATGGATTCTTGACGAGTTGAAGGCCATTGGGTGCGATACGGCAAAGAGTGTCCTAAACCTGCAAGTTGACGACCTCGTAAAACGCACTGATTTAGAGGAAGAAACTATTTTGGAAGTCGTCAGGATACTAAAAGCTGAATTTGAATAAAAATATTATTTTTACCGCAATTGAAGATTTCTACAGGAAAAGGATAAATATGGCAGTATTAAGGCTTAGCAAGGCAGCTCGAGAGTTTAATGTTGGTATTAGCACCATCGTTGAGTTCCTACAAAAAAAGGGACTCGAAGTGGAGGCCAGTCCCAATACCAAACTAACGCCCGAGATGCATGAACTGCTCAACATCGAGTATAAAAGAGAAAAATCCGTTAAGGAGGAGGCCCGCCGTAAAGACATTGGCACTTCCAGGCATGAAACAATCACCATTGAGGATAATATACTTGATGATAGTGTTGAGCCGGAGGTTTACGTTGAGGAAACCGATTACATTATTCGTGGGGTAGGTGTAGAGGTTGATCAGAGTTTTAAGAAAGCTATTGAGCCTCAAAACAGTGAGGCACAAACGGAAGGACCGGTAGAACAAAAGGTGTCCGAAGAAAAAGAGCAGGTTGAAGCAGCAGGGCAGGTTGAAGCTATAGAAGAACCAAAGGTATCCGTAGAAGAAAAACCAATTGAAATTGAAAAAGAAGAAAAACCAGTTGAGCTACCACCACCTGTAAAAGAGAAAGAACCTAAAGCTGTCCCAAAAGTTGAAGCTGAAGAAATATCTAAACCTGAACCGAAGAAGGAAAAAGTTGAAGTTGAAAAAATACCTGAACCTGAACCTAAGAGGGAAAAAGTTGAAGCTAAAAAAGTAGAAGCCGAAAAAGTTGAAAAAGCAGTTGAGGCCACAGTTAAAGAAGTAGTTGAGGATGCAACTGCTGAAGTAGTTAAAGAAATAGCTGAAGAAACAACTGAAAAACCGGCTGAAGAGGTAACCGTTGAATCAGGTAATGCCCTGCCAAGGGTGCTTGGGAAAATAGACCTGTCTTCGATAAATGAGAGGACAAAACCACGAAAGAAAACTGCGGCAGAAAAACGTAAGGAACGGGAAGACCGCCGAAAATCAGATATCCAAAAGAAAACTTCAACCAGGAAAAAGCCGGCAGGTTCCCGTAAGCCGGCTGAAACCCGTAAACCTGAAGAAACCAGGAAGAATAAGCCCAAATTAGAAAAGGAAAAAATAACACCACCTGTTGAACAAAAATCTGAACCGGAAAAAGACAACTTTATAAAAACGAAAGTTGAAAAACTACAAGGCCCTAATATAATTGGTAAAATTGATCTTCCGGTAGCTAAAAAGCCAGAGAAGAAAAAACCTGTGGCTTCTTCGACAGACGACAGGTTAAAACCAAAGAAAAAGAAAAGAAGACGGATCAGGAAAGACCCAGGGAAACCCGGAGTTGCCAGAAGGCCACAGGAACAACAAAAAACCGACGATAAAAAGGCAAGATTTCAAAAAGGGAAAAAACCCAGGAGAGAAACAGTAAAGCGTGAGCCAACAGCGGACGAAATCCAAAAACAAATAAAGGAAACACTTGCCAGGCTAAGTGGCGGTGGAAAATCAAAAGCATCAAAACACCGTAGGCAAAAACGTGATTTGGTCAGCAAGCAAAAAGAAAAAGATCTTAAACAAATCGAAAAAGAAAAGCTTACCATTACGGTTGCCGAATTTGTTACCGCCAACGAACTTGCAACAATGATGGATGTTTCTGTTGCCGAAATTATTTCGATGTGCATGCAATTAGGGCTGGTTGTGTCAATCAATCAACGCCTTGATGCAGAAACGATTTTAGTGGTAGCTGAAGAGTTTGGCTTTTCGGTTGAATTTGCCAGCGTTGAAAATGCAATTGACGATGGTGATGATGACGTTGATAATCCCGAAGATTTATTCCCCAGGGCCCCAATAGTAACAGTTATGGGACACGTTGACCACGGTAAAACCAAGTTACTTGATTATATACGTAGCACCAATGTCATTGCCGGGGAAGCAGGTGGTATAACCCAGCATATTGGCGCTTACGAAGTTACCCTTGAGGGAGGTGAAAATATTACATTCCTCGATACTCCCGGTCATGAGGCGTTTACTGCAATGCGGGCCAGGGGCGCACAAGTTACCGACATTGCCATTGTGGTGATTGCAGCAGATGACAATGTAATGCCCCAGACCAAAGAAGCCATTAACCACGCACTGGCCGCAAATGTCCCAATTGTTTTCGCCATAAACAAGATCGATAAACCATCCGCCAATGTAGAAAAAATCAAGGAACAACTTTCGCAAATGAATATTTTAGTTGAAGATTGGGGCGGGAAATATCAAAGCCAGGAAATATCAGCTAAAGAGGGTGTTAATATCAAAGAATTGTTGGTCAAAGTATTGCTTGAGGCTGAGTTGCTTGCCCTACAAGGCAATCCAAAACGGCGTGCATTAGGCACTATTGTTGAATCATCACTCGATAAAGGTAGGGGCTATGTTGCCAAATTACTCGTGCAAAACGGCACACTGAGAGGTGGGGATGTTGTTCTTGCCGGTTCCCACTATGGAAGGGTAAAGGCCATGTACAACGAACGAAACCAACAGGTAACAGAGGCAGGACCTTCTTTTCCGGTTTTGATGCTCGGCATGCATGGTGCACCACAAGCCGGTGACCTCTTTAAAGTGATGGAGGATGAACGCCAGGCAAAAAGTGTTGCTTCCAAAAGGATGCAACTGCAACGCGAACAAGGCCTCAGGACACAGAAGCACATCACCCTGGATGAAATTGGAAGACGGATCGCAATTGGGGATTTTAAAGAGCTTAACATTATTGTTAAAGGTGATGTTGACGGCTCGGTAGAAGCATTGTCGGATTCATTGCTGAAACTTGGCACCGAAGAAGTACAGGTGAACGTAATCCATAAGTCGGTGGGCCAGATAACCGAAACGGATGTCATGTTGGCATCCGCTTCCAATGCAATTATTATCGGGTTCCAGGTACGGCCTTCAATTGGGGCACGTAAACTGGCCGAAAAAGAACAGATCGACATTCGGTTATATTCTATTATTTATTCGGCCATCGAAGAAATCAAGAGTGCTATCGAGGGTATGCTTTCTCCCGATATCGAAGAAAAAATCCTCTCCAGCATTGAAGTACGTGAAGTATTTAAGATAACAAAGGTTGGTACCATTGCCGGATGTATGGTGTTGGATGGGGTTATAAACAGGAACAACAGTATTAGGCTTATCCGTGATGGAATTGTTATTTACACCGGAAAACTTGGGTCCTTAAAGCGTTTCAAAGATGACGTAAAAGAGGTTAAAAGCGGTTATGAATGTGGATTAAACATCGAAAATTTTAACGATATTAAAATTGGGGATATCGTGGAGGCCTTTGAAGAAGTTGAAGTGGCCAGAAAACTTGATTAAAATATTTTTTTATATCAAAAAGTTAATAAATTTGCAGCTACATAAAAACATGTACTATGAAAATCAAGATCATTCAAATTGTATTACTTATCGGAATAGCTATTTTAGCCTATTTCGTATGGGAAACCATTCAAACGCCAGTACGTTTTAATAAAGAAAAAGATAGCAGATCGGAAGTAGTTATCCAGAACCTCAAGGATATACGATCTGTTCAGCAGATGTACAAGGCATTAAACGACACGTTCACCCCAAGTTTTGATACACTGATCAAATTTATGACGGAGGGACAAATACCAGTTGTCAACATCATTTTTGACCCATCCGACACCACACTGACAAAAACTATTAATGATACAATAGCCTTTGTTAGCGTTGCCGACTCGCTGTTCGGCAGTCGAAATGGTTTTGTGATCAACGACATTCAATACATCCCATTTTCACAAGGGGTAAAATTCGACCTTGATGCCGGCAGTATCAGTAAGGGCGGGGTAATGGTCCCGGTTTTTATGGCCATGGCCAAAAAGGAGGATTACCTGAAAGGTATGGATAAGGCACTCATTAGGAACCCCAGTGTAAAAGATCTTATTGTTGGCTCTATGTCGGAGCCCTCAACAGATGGAAATTGGGAGTAACCCATGCCCCAAAATATTCATCTTTCAAAAAGTATTTTCGATAAAGCTTTAAATACGGAAGCCAAAAAAAATTACAGATTATCCATTCGGGTTTCGCCGGATGGATTTTCTTTTTGTGTGCTCGATACCAACCGTAACAAATATTCTGGACTTGAAAATTATGAATTTCAGGATATCCGTTCACCTCTTATGCTTGAAGAAGCCCTTAAGGTTATTATTGAGGGTTCCCAATGGTTAGATAAGGATTATCAGGGGGTTAAGGTTATGTTCGAAGGCCAGCAAATGTCCTTGGTGCCTAACCCTTTATTTGATGCCGGACAAGCACCTGAATATCTCCGGTTCAATCATTTCGTAGATGCTGATGATGAAATATGCCACGATCATTTGCCCAACCTCGATGCCGTAAATGTTTTTTCGATACCGGGAAACATAGCAAAGTTGCTAAACCAGTTTTTTCCGGGCATACAAATCAATCACTTTTCAAGTGCACTGATCGAAAGCCTGTTGATAAGGAACAAAAATTGGGGTGAAGGCCGGATGATTTTCGTCAACGTAAGAAAACAATGGCTCGATATTATTGTGCTTGATGGAAGAAAGCTATTATTCTTTAATTCATTTCAGTACCGTACGAAGGAGGATTTTGCCTATTATCTGATCTATGTTATCGAACAGCTAAACATTAACCCCGAAAACGTTGAGCTTGTATTGATGGGTGAAATTTTGAAGATTTCGGATATTTACGACATCATTTATAAGTATGTGCGGAATTTAAAATTTATCGAGCGGGGCGAGGAATTTAGCTATAGTTATGTTTTTGATGAAACCCCAGGGCACTTTTATTATAACCTGTTAAACTTGCAGCGTTGCGAATTATAAGCGGGACACATAAAGGCAGGCGGTTTACCCCTCCCAAAAACTTGCCGGTGAGGCCTACAACTGACATGGCCAAAGAAGGCCTCTTCAATGTTTTGAACAACCTTGTTGATTTTACTGAATTATCAGTACTTGACTTATTTACCGGAACAGGTAGCATCACCTTCGAGTTTGCATCGCGTGGGTGTAAATCAGTTGTTTCGATAGATAAAAATTACAGATGTGTTGAACACGTGAGGAAGGCAGCAATTGATCTGGGGTTTGAAAATATAAAGACCATCAAAGCAGATATATTTAAAATATTAAAAGGCGTCAATTATAGTTTCGACCTGATTTTTGCCGACCCGCCTTACGGCCTTGAAGGGATAAGCCAGATACCTGATCTGGTGTTTAAAAACGGCTGGTTAAATAAAAATGCCTGGCTTATCGTCGAGCACCCTAAGGAACTTGATTTTACCAGTTGGTAGGATAATCAGGCCAAATGTCTTCGATGCGCTCATACATCTCCCCCTCATCTTCAATTTCCAACAGATTTTCAATAACCTCCTGGGGGGCACCAGAACGTATCCCGAAATCTATCAGCTCATCTTTTGTTGCCGGCCAAGGGGCATCCTCCAATTTTGAGGCTAATTCTAACGTCCAATACATAGTCCGATACTAATTTTAATTTTTTGCAAAAGTAATTTTTTTAATGAGAAATCATACGGTAAAACAAAATTCGTTAACGGTGGCAACGACCCATTCATCTTATCAATTTCGTTTTCAAGAAACAAAATATCTTCCTCCTCAATTTCGGGCAATTTCCGTTGGGGCATATGGTCGGCATCCAAAGCAAGAAGTGATTCGGCTACAAAAACCCGGTCCTGGATTTTAATGAGCGCCTCCTTGATGTGCCGGTCAATATCCTGATCGCGGATCAACCCAATAAAAGAATTCAACTCATCAAGCGTACCATAAGCTTCAATGCGATCGTGAAATTTTGGTACACGTTTACCGCCAATCAATGAAGTCTCTCCACTGTCCCCTGTCCTGGTATAAATCTTCCATTCGTTGCTCATTTTTACTTCGCCTATTTAGTGTCTATCTTTAAACTCTATCATCTGTTTCCAAACTAATAATGAAATCCTAAACTCAAAATAATATCAAATGTTCAAAGTTAAAATGATTAAAGAGTCCGGTCTAAAAAGCTGTCAGACAATTATTTTCTATATTACACACAAAACCTAAAGTATAATATGTCAGACTTTTAATCTAAACTGTCTGACAGCTATTCACCCAAATATTTGCTTTTTAGACTAAACTCATTAAAACAAAATAAATAAATAATGTCTTATCGTAGAACAACTTAGGAAGCTATCAGCATTATCTGTGGATAGTTTTTGGATTTTGGATTTAGATATTTGAGTTTTGAATTTTAAAACCATCGACTTTATGAACAAACACTATTTAGCCCTCCGTGGCCGCTAATTCATAATCGGCCATTGTAACGATATTTTTATTTGCCTCGTCCCACTCTACTTCACCATCTTTTAACCGGATAATACGGTGCGCATGTTTCGCAATATCTTCCTCATGGGTAACAACAATTACAGTGTTGCCAAGTTTGTGGATATCCTCAAACAGCCCCATCATCTCGATGGATGTTTTAGAATCGAGGTTCCCGGTTGGTTCGTCGGCGAGGATAATTGAGGGTTCGTTGACCAAGGCCCTGGCCACTGCTACCCGCTGCCGTTGTCCGCCCGATAATTCATTTGGCCTGTGGCCTATCCTGTCTGTCAGTTGGACCTCATCCAATACTTTCCTGGCCTTTTCCTGCCTTTTGCTTTTGTTTAAACCGGCATATACCAGGGGCAACATCACATTTTCCAGTGCTGTTGACCTGGGGAGCAGGTTAAAGGTCTGGAAAATAAACCCGATCTCTTTGTTCCTGATCTCTGCCAAACGGTTGTCGTCCAGTTTACTTACATCCTTCTCGTTAAGTATGTATTGGCCACTTGTGGGTGTGTCAAGGCAGCCCAGTATGTTCATCAAAGTTGACTTGCCCGAACCAGATGCGCCCATCAGGGCCAGGTACTCGTTTTTATAAATGTTTAGGGTAACCCCATTCAGGGCTTTTACAACCTGAGTACCAACCTTGTAGTATTTGGTAATGTCCCTAAGCCTGATGATTTCCTGTTTTTTCATAGTTTATTCTTTTATTTCAGTCAACAAAAGCCGCCTTTACAAATGATTTGATCTCTTTAATTTCAGGCCCCGACAATCTCCACAATCATTTTTTAATAAAATGATTACAAAGTTAATACAATGTTTTTGTTCCCCAAAGATGGAGTGGGTTTTTTAGCAGGCTTTATTTAAAGAGTTTATTGATCAAATCTGTTCTGCCTTTGGATTTCAGGTCTTGAATAATCGAGTTTTTAAATTCCCGTTTGTACCAAAAGAAAAACTTTCGCTGATTTTCTTTGGCATTTTTGCTGCGGGCCGTGTAAATTTTTTCGAGAGTGTAAGGATGATGGCCGGAATAATATACCACAGTGGCCAGTGTCATTGGTGTGGGTGTAAAATCCTGTACCTGTTCTAATTTGAAATCCATGTTTTTTGTTTCAATGGCGAGGTTGGCCATATCTTCGGATTTACTTCCGGGGTGGCTCGAAATAAAGTAAGGGATTAATTGCTGGTTCAACTTTTCCTCGTCGTTAATTTTTTTGAATTCCTGGTTGAGTTGCCCAAAAAGTTTAAACGATGGTTTTCGCATAAAATTTAAAACCTCATCCGACGAATGTTCGGGGGCAACTTTTAAACGTCCTGAAACATGGTGTTTGATTACTTCCCGCAGATAGAGTTTGTTGTTCTTATCAGTCTCTTTGCGCCCGGTTTTTTCCAGGATCATATCGTAGCGGATGCCACTGCCCACAAAAGCTTTTTTTACTTTTGGGTGGTTTCGTACCTTTTTATAGAGGTCGAGCATGGGCTTGTGGTCGGTGTCTAAGTTTGCGCATATCGAAGGGAAGATGCAGGACGGACGTTTACATTTCCTGCAAATTTCCAGGTTTATGCCCTTCATTTTATACATGTTTGCCGAAGGGCCGCCCAAATCGGAAATATATCCTTTAAAATCCGGCATTTGCGTAACCTGGTCAACCTCTTTTAAAACCGACTTTTCTGAGCGGCTTGTAATAAATTTTCCCTGATGGGCCGAAATGGTGCAAAAAGAACAACCTCCAAAACATCCGCGGTGAAGGTTTATCGAATGTCGGATCATTTCGTAGGCCGGAATAGCCCCTTTATTGTTGTAGCGTGGGTGGGGCAGGCGCGTAAAGGGTAAATCGTAAACCCTGTCGATGTCTTTTTCTTTAAATGTTGGCCAGGTAGGATTTATCACAATTCTTTTTCCTGCTACCTTTTGGCTCAACACTTTCGAATCCATTTTATTCGACTCTTCTTCGATATATTTGAAGTTTCGTGAAAATATTTTCCGGTCATTTTTTACAGGGACGCCTTTTTGCAACAACCGGGCAAAATCAACTATTGATTTTTCGCCCATGCCATAAAAAAGTAAATCAGCGCCCGAGTCAAGCAAAATCGAGGGCATAAGTTTATCCGACCAGTAATCGTAATGTGTTACACGTCGGAGTGAGGCCTCTATACCACCAATTACCAGCGGTACTTCCGGGTAAAGTCCTTTTATGATTTTCGAATAGGTGATGGTAGCATAGTCGGGACGAAAACCTGCCTTGCCCCCGGGGGTGTAAGCATCGGTCGATCGTTTTCGTTTGCCGGCGGTGTAGTGGTTTACCATCGAATCCATATTTCCTGCGGTAACCGCAAAAAAGAGACGTGGTTTCCCCAGCTTTTTAAAATCGCGAAGATCGTCGGTCCAGTTGGGCTGCGCAACAATAGCTGTTTTTAAACCTTCGGCTTCCAGTACCCGGCCAATTACAGCTGCTCCAAATGATGGGTGATCGACGTATGCATCGCCCGAAAAAAGAATAACATCCAACTCTTCCCAACCAAGATTTTTCACCTCCTTTATTGAAGTAGGGAGCCACTTTGTAATTTCAATATTTGAATTGTTCATTCATCTGCCTTTTTTCAAAAAAAATCAAATAGTATAATTCTGCAACACGATTTATTTTAATGCATGGTAATGTATTAGTTGTTTTAACCGAAATTCAAAAATAGGTAAAAAATTAAAAACACCGTAAAATGTTAAATAAGTCTGTTATTGGTATATTTTCTTGTTTTTCAAATATTTTCAATCCTTTAAGCACTGCACACAACGTTCCGTAAATATGGCACGTAGCCGTTCACTTGCAGAAAGTTTATTAATGTTTCGTATGTTTCCTTTTCTACTCATTTTTTTCAGATGAGCACTAACCGGCTGTGAGCTATGATTTGCTGTTATGTGTTGTTGCAATTAATTTAATACTCTATCTGTAATGTCTTCTACGTCATATGGTATTAGAGCCGAATCATTTTTAAACCGACAATATGAAATTGATGAATTTCTCCAATTGTAAATTTTTAATGAATCATTTTCTAATTCAATAATCTCCCATTTATCAGGGTCAAATGTTGGGGGAATACCCATTGTTTCAAATGTCCAAATCTTGTTTTCTATTAATTCCATGGTCGAATTATATCTTTCCTTTGAGTCAAATAAATATCTGTCTTTCGAATAAATTAAAACAACTTTATTACTGATAACTGTATAGAAAAGTGGTGGATGAAATTCATTTTCATAATTTGTTATTAAATCTAAGAGTCCGGTCTAAAAAGCCATATTTTGCCGCGAAACTTGTCCGTACGAAGCGAAGCAAGTCCGTCTGGATGGATGCGCCAATATATTTTTCTATTTACTTTATAATCATGTGTTTGAAAACAATAAAATTTCGCTAATTTTCAAAAACTTCGTTTTTAGACCGGACTCATCTAAATAATACTCATGGACTGTATGAGATAGCTTTAAATGATTTTTAAACTTTGAATCAATTGTCTTTAAATAAATAATTCCAATATCATTTTGAAGGTATTCTTTAATATAATGTTCGATCACATGGACAATATATCTATTTTCAATTTCAACATAATTTATTGTATCAACACAATTGTTCTTTTTAGGTTGATTACAGCCTATTAATCCAATAGCAATTAATATTACTAATACTTTTTTCATTTGGTTGTCTTTAGCATTTGCTGTTATGGGGCGTATTATTATTTGAATTTTAAACTTGCTGTAATTTCTCTCAGAACCTTTACTGTTTCTTCTTCTTCTTTTTCTTTTTCAATAGCTTTTAGCATTATCGCCCTACCTCTATAGCCACTCATTAATTCTTGTTTCGGAAGTTCTAACAAAAATACTGGCCCAACAATAGTATTTTTTATTTTCTTTTTTTTGTTCTCATATGTTTGATAAACTACATTAACATAATTTTCACTAACATCAGCTCCATAATTGTTTTTGAAATATGTAGTGCTAACTACACTGTCTCCAAATTGACTACCAGTTGGGCCATCAGCACAAAATGTACTTTTTAAGAGATCATTTGTAAATTGGCTATAAGATTTTTCATAAATATTGGTTTCCTCATTGAATTTATCTCTTTTAATATTTATGGATATTCTCCAATTGTTTGCATCATCTGATTTCTTTTTGATAAGAAGATAACGGTCAGAAACAACTTTAATAAAATAATTTTTTGGGTATTCAATCTCAAAATTGTATTTGGTGTTTTCATATGAAACCCGATTACTTGTATCAGTCTTACTTTGACAATTTCCATTTAATGCAAATAAAAAAGAAAAGGTTATAAGGATTGAATAATTTGAAAGAACATATCTATTTTTTTTCATGTTTATGTTTATTTGTTGATTAAACGAATATGCCCCATAACGGTCGAGGCAATAAGCAGTGCGGGGATTTATTACCGCAATCTTTCAACCTACCATAATGTTCATTTATAATTTATATTTTTAATTTACTGCCCCGCCCCGCATTGCTTATGAGCCTTTGTTATCGCCTTTTTGTTCTATCTTTTTTGTCAATTCATTTTCAAGTTCTTCAATTGATGGCAACTTAGTCTTAATGTTCTCTGGGATTGAATCTGTTAATCTATATT
>NIVA01000207.1 GCA_002254335.1 Bacteroidetes bacterium 4572_114
TTGAAAATGAAAGCCCTACGGGGAATTTGAAAAAACTGACGCAGGTTTACACGGATACAACGGATTAAAAATCCGTTCGACCAGCGAAAATCCGCGTCTGAAAATATCGTTAACATATTAGCATTAGTTGATTATTAAGAGCCTAATTGATCCAAATAACCTAAACAAAACCAATTTCCAATATCCAAATAAAAGCCAAAAATGAATTTCTAATTTCTAAAATCTATCTTCCAAATTCTATCTCCCTGCTCCCTGCCCTCCGCCCTCAGCTTTATCAACTCACATTATATCTTGCCAAAAACATTTCCCCTTTTCCTGAATTAAAAATCAAAATATCCTTCACAAAGAAAAATTTCATTAGGGGTTAAGCTACATTCAATTGTATAATTCATATCAACAACAAAACCTGCCATGCAGAAAGAGCAGAAAAACAAAATATTTGCACGGATTTTTTTGAACCTGGCAAGTAAAAAAGATCTGAAAAAGATTCTATCACTTCCCGAATCCGAGGCTATGATGAAGGAACAATGGGATGCCCCGGTATCCACAATCTTATCGCCGGAAACCAAAAAACGGTTGAAGCAAAATATTTACCAAAAAACATTAGGGCGACCGCGAATTTACCGATACACTCCATTAATACGGGTAGCAGCAGTATTTTTAATTGGCCTTTTGATAGGTGGTATTGTTTTGTATAGCGATATTTTTACCGGTAGCGACCCTATATTTATTAGTGTAGTAAGCCCTGCCGGACAGCGGACCCCTGTTGAACTACCGGACGGATCGAAAGTTATCCTTGCCGGTTCGGGCCGAATTGAATACCCCGAAAATTTTTCGGCTGAATGTAGAGAGGTACACCTGAGCGGTATGGCCTTTTTTGATGTTAAACACCAGAAAAATATCCCCTTCCGGGTAAAGGCTTCCGAAATCACTATTTCTGTTTTAGGCACCCGGTTTTCGGTGGCCTCGTACCCCGGCGATCCTGTAACCGAAACAGTGCTCCTATCAGGAAAAGTGCAAGTTGATTGCCCGCACAAAAACATATCCGTTACCATGAAACCCGGTGAGCGACATACCTACAACAACATCAGCAAATTAGGCAAGATAAGCAAAGTAGATGCTTCAAGGGCAACAAGTTGGATAGACGGAAAAATAATTTTCGACCAGGAAGACATATATAATGTTTGCAAAAAACTGGAAAGGTGGTATGGTGTTGAAATTGAAATTGTAAACCGTGACCCTCAAAACAGTCTGTTCACATTTACCATCGACAACAATACACTAAATGAAGTACTTGTACTGATGCAAAAAGTAAGCCCCATCCAGTTCGATAAACATGATGATGTGATTTCTATAACTTTTTCTAAATAAACCACAAATCAAAAGCGAAATGCCAAAAACTTTACAAACCAAAAATAGGCGGGTCTTTAGGTTTCAGGATGTATTGAGCCGAAGCTACATCTCCCTATTTGCGATACTATTGCTAACACTATTTCCGGCTTTTGCCGCAAACGGGCAAAATACACGGATCAATCTCGATCTGAAAAGCACACCACTAAGTGAAGTCCTACAAAAAATTGAGGAACAGTGCAACTACACTTTTGTTTATAACGCATCCAGCATCGATGTTTCGCAAAAGGTAACTGTTAATTACAACAACAACACACTCACCGAAGTATTATCAGGCATCGGTAAAAGGCACAGTTACGGATATTGACGGTAATTATTCGATCCTGGTCCCGGACAATCTCTCCGTTTTGGTTTTTTCATACATAGGATATCAAAAGGTGGAAATACTTGCCGGCAAGCCGGTGATCAACATAAGCCTTCGGCCTGTGGCCACACAACTGGAAGAAATTGTGGTGGTAGGTTATGGCTCGTCCAGCCGAAAATTGTTGACCAGTTCCATCAGCACGATAAAAGCAGAAGAATTAGCTGAATACCCAATTTCCAACATCGACCAGGCACTTCAGGGAAAATCAACCGGGGTACAAGTGGTAAGCAACTCAGGGACACCAGGAGGTGGCATTTCGGTAAGGGTCAGGGGCATTAGCTCTATCAACGCCGGCAGCAACCCATTGTATGTTGTTGATGGTATTCCGATTATTACCGGCAACTATGGCCAAATTGGATTTAGCGGGCAAACCATCAATGCCATTTCCGACATCAACCCAAACGACATCGAATCCATTAGTGTTTTAAAGGATGCCTCTGCCACTACTATTTATGGTAGCCGTGCATCTAATGGGGTAATCCTAATCACTACTAAAAAAGGAGTTGCCGAAAAAACCAAAATAAATTTCAGCTCTTATTATGGGGTGCAACAGGTGGGCAAGAAACTCGACATGCTGAATGCCCGTGAGTTTATGGATTATAAAAATGAAGCCAGCATTGCTGCCGGTGGTCTTCCAGTGTATTCGCAGGAAGAAATAGACAACAACACCATTGATACCGATTGGCTTAACGAAGTGCTTGGCACGGCCCCCATCGCCAACTATGAACTCTCGGCATCCGGCGGCTCCAAAGCCACTAAATTTTATGTTTCGGGTAATTATTTTACACAAACAGGAACGCTAATCGGCACCGCCTACGAACGTTTGAGCGGCCGTGCAAACCTCGATTTCAAAGTAAACGAACGCATTAACATGGGGACAAATATTGGCATCAGCTACTCGATAAACGACCGGAAAGAAGGTGATCAATCTTTAAATTCGCCCCTTGCCAATGCCATTGCTATGCCTGCCATCTACCCGGTGTATAACGAGGATGGAACCTACAATGATGACGGCCCATTTGCAAACCCGGTGTCGATAGGTAATTTGCACACCAACACAGGCTATGCTTTTAGGAATATTTCGAGCATTTATGCCGACATCAAACTAATGCAAGGACTGACATTTCATACCAAGTGGGGGGCCGATTATTATAACCTGCGCGAACACACCTACGATCCGCCAACCACAAGGCAGGGCGGCAAATACAATGGCCTTGGCATCGAATCATCTGCCAATGTTATTAATGTGGTAAGCAACAATATCGTAAAATATTTCACCGAAATAAACAACAAACACCGGCTCAATGCACTTGTGGGCTACAGTTTCGAGAGCTATCAACACAGGTCATCCTACCTGAGAGGACAGGATTTCCCTAACGAGAACTTTCAATACATCGCCTCGGCAGCCACCATTACCGAAGGGAGCACTTCAGCGCTCGACCGTGGGCTTAACTCATTTTTTGGCGAAGTGAAATACGATATAAATTATAAATATTTATTTACCCTCAGTGGCCGTTACGATGGGTCTTCAAAATTTGGCGAAAACAACAGGTACGGCTTTTTCCCGGCAGCTTCGGCAGCATGGCGTATTTCCGAGGAAAACTTTTTTAACCTCGATGTGGTCAACGATTTTAAGCTCCGTGCCAGCTATGGCCTTACCGGAAACGATGGCATCCCTGATTTTGCCTATATGAACCTCTATTCTTCGGGCGCCAACTACCAGTTCAATCCGGGCATTTATCCATCGCAACTCCCCAACCCGGACCTGAAATGGGAATCGACCGCACAATTTGACATTGGTTTCGACCTCTCGATGCTTGGTTCGAGAATACTCCTGACCTTCGATTATTACAATAAGCAAACAAAAGACCTGCTGCTATACCGTCCGGTACCCCCATCATCAGGATTTGGTTCCTACATCTCCAACATTGGTGAAATGAAAAATAACGGGATCGAATTATTATTAGCGGCAAAAATCCTGGAATCGGATTTTAAATGGGGTTTAACAACCAACTTCAGCCTAAACCGCAACGAAGTTACAAAGCTTTACAATGACCAGCCCATCGATCAAATTGGCCGCGGTGAAAACAGTGTAAGGGTTGGCTACCCCATTGGCATATTTTACAATTACGAATCCCTGGGCGTTGACCCGTCAACAGGCGACATAGTTTTTAAGGATGTAGATGGCGATGGTGTAATTACCGAAAACGACCGCACTATTATTGGCGACCCAAACCCGGATTTTATCGGGGCACTGACAAACAATTTTTCATATAAAGGGTTTATGCTCTCCGTTGAACTTCAATACACCTATGGCAATGATATTTTTAATGGCACACGCCGGTACATCGAATCGATGAAAGGCCAGGATAACCAATTGCGTGCAATCACTGAGGTACGGGACCGATTTCTTTACCTACCCATCTGCCCAATCATTTTCAGCCGGAATAAATGTTCAATTTTAAAAACGAACCCTCTCAATCTATTTCGGCAGATAAAGCCATTCAAACGGAAGCAGACCTCAACCAGGCACTTACCGGATGCTACGATGCCTTGCAACTATCAGGGTTTTATGGCCGCCACACAGTACTGGCCGCCGAGTTGTCATCAGATAACGCCAACGCAACAGGTACCATTCTTGAATATAATGACATTAGCCTGAACAACCTGCTTTCCAACAACACTATTTCTAAATCTATTTGGAGTGCATGTTATATTGCCATCAACCGGGTTAACAACACACTATATTATTTGCCCAACATCGAAAATATTTCCGATGCCGAAAAAAATGATATTAGTGGCCAACTTTACTTTATCAGGGGCCTGGCATATTTTAATCTTGTAAAATATTTTGGTGATGCACCTTTAAAGGTTGCCCCCACCCTCTCGACCAACGACATCAATCTGCCACGCAAACCCGTAACCGAAATATTGGCACAAATAAAAGATGATTTGGAATTTGCCCTGGCCCATATTGCCACCAATGTAAATGGCCGTGCATCGGCAGCTGCGGCCGAGGCCCTGCTGGCAAAAATTGCCATGTACGAATTGCGTTGGGCCGATGCTGAAACATACGCCACCAATGTTATCGAAAAATATGGCTTGGGCTTACTCAGCGATTATGCCGGGCTTTTTAATAGCGAAAGCAACTCCGAATCGGTGTTTGAGGTACAATACAACGATCAGGACAAAAACCGTATGGCCGAATATGTTTTCCCCACTTCGCTTGGTGGCCGGTACGAAGTTTCGCCTACCGAAGGCCTGATCAATAGTTTTGCTGCCGAAGATGTGCGCCTCAACGCTTCCTTCGATGGGTTTGCAGATAAACCATATTGTAAAAAATACCACCAGATTTCAAGCGGTGCCGACAGGGTGTATGTAATCAGGCTGGCCGATATGTATTTGCTCAGGGCCGAAGCACGTCTTAAGCAACAGGCATCTGCTGATCTTATCAACGCCGACATAAACACTATCAGGCAAAGGGCACAATTGGAAGTTATCAATCTCCAGGATTATGATGCCTTGCTCCAGGAAATAATACTGCAACGCAGGCTGGAATTTTCGTTTGAAGGACAACGCTGGTTCGATCTTATCCGAAACAACCTGGCCATTGAAATACTGACCACGGTAGAAAGCAGCGATCAGCTTCTTTTCCCGATTCCTTTTTCAGAAATAAATACCAATACAGCCATTAATCCGGAAGATCAAAACCCGGGTTATTAATTTATGAACCATAAAATATTCGACACAATGAAACGATCAATATTAATCTACACAATACTATTTAGCATTCTTGGCCTGGTAGTGTTTGAGGGTTGCGAGGAAGAAAATCCTGTGCCCGAACCAAGCACTATTGCCAATTTTACCTTCGAGGCCACCAACGATCAAACGGCACCAACAACAATACAATTCACCAACACTTCGCATTTAGCTACCTCTTACCTGTGGGACTTTGGCAATGGGACTACTTCCAGCGAAGCATCACCTGTAGTTACTTTTTCGGAACCGGGATCCTATAATGTAACCCTTACCGTAGGGGCAACCCACGATGTGTATTACAATAAATTAATAAAAGAAGTTACACTTCAGGTAAAAGACCCTACTGCCGGAAAAACAAAAACCCTATACTTTACCGACCGCACCACACATAGTGTAAGGTATGTGATACTGGACGATAACGCCCCCGTAGTGCAGGATTTTGGGCATACAGGACTCGACAAACCTTACGGGATGGTGATTGATACTGCCAATGCCAGGGTTATTGTATCCGATTACCGTGAGGGCGTTATTTACAGTTACGACCTCGAAGGCTTCGATCTGCAAATTGTTATCGACATCAACAATCCGGTGCTTACCGACCCGTTTGGCCTCGAAATAATCGGCAACAAGCTTTATTGGGGAACTGAGGGGGCCATTGGCCGATGCAACATGGATGGCAGCGAAGCCGCGATTTTTATCCCAATGACAACCACTGCAAAGCCTGAGATGGCCATCGACATTGCCTGGGATTATCTTGCAGGGAACTTTATTTTTAGCAATGATAAATATGAGTTTTCAGGTGGGATGTTCAGCGTAGATTTTAATGGGACCACTTTCACCGAATTGGTTGCCGGAACAAACGGAGGGGCAATTGCCCTGGATGTTGAAAACAATAAAATGTATTATGCTGATTTTGAAAAAGGAATTTGCATGGCCAATCTTGATGGGGCCGGAGAAACTGTGATAGCAGCAGAAATGACCGACACTTATTGCTGGGGCATGGCCATCGACCTTGATGCCGGCAAAATATACTGGAGTGATAAAACCAACGGTATTATTGTTAGGGCAAACCTGGATGGCAGCGAAAAAGAAGATTTCGTTACCAATTGCAACCCTTATGCGATAGCGATTGATATGTACAGATAATTATATGTTAAATTAAAATTTTTGAAATTATGAAATTAAAACAGTTACTTTTAGGATTAAGCATGGTAGTAACCATGGGGGCCCTGGCGCAACCTGCCTACTGGTTTATCGACACACCAGACCCCGGGGACATTACCATGATGCCAAACACAGAGAACTTCACCGAAGGGGTTCAATCCTGCGAAATGATCCTGCACACCACCAACGTCCCTTATTTTAAAAGCGACAACTTTGATGTGGATGCAGGGGCAAGTTATACTTTTTATCTTGATGTGTTGGATAACGACACACGCGGCAGGTTGAAAGTATATGCAGATTTTTATGATGCCGATGGAAACGATATCTACGGCGAAGCACCTGTGTATTCGGAAGACAATGCCGAATGGCAAAGTATTACCTGGAGTGCCGTAGTCCCGGATGGGGCAGTGGCAGGGTACGTCTGGATTAAGTTTTACGATCAGGATGATTTTACTGACGAAGCTATCATTTTTGTGGATAATGCCAGCTTTGTGGAAGATGGTGGTGAAAACCTCGTGATTAATGGTGGCTATGAAGAGTGGACACTATTTGGGATTGAAAATGCATATTTTGTGGGTGAAACAGCCGTTGATGTTCGTTACAACGGGGTTGTAGAAACAGTTGACCCGGCAGATTTTACACTTTCGGGAACAAGCGTTATTACTTTTGCAAATGCACAAATTGATGCCGGGGACGCCACTTTGGTCCACCTTACCGGAGCTTCCGAAGCAATGGTTTTCGACCTTACCGTTGATGAACTTACACAGACTGGCCTCGAAGGTGTTGCAACCGCATCGCTTTATGCCGGTACAGCTCCAATCGCCTACACCAATGCAATATATCCTGATGGGTCCCTTCAAAACGGAATTTCAGCAACTTTTACAGGGATCATTTCTGCACACGATGCCTACAACGACGTTTGGATCCATGATGCTGCCGGTGAATATAATGGGGTAATGATTTTTAGCTACAGCTTTCAAGAAGAAGTTGCGCTCGGCGATGAAATTATTTTTACTGCCCAAAGAGATGAATACTACAATTTGTCTGAGTTGGTTTCACCAATTTTACT
>NIVA01000026.1 GCA_002254335.1 Bacteroidetes bacterium 4572_114
AAACACTGCCTTAACATTGGGCTGGGCATTGCTGCGATAATTAATACACCTGAAATGACTGTAAAAATATCCTGAAGTACGTCGTTTTTAAGGCACACAATATTTCATAGAAAGAAACAATAACTATCTTTGAAAAAAATTTGATATTATAGTATCTTATGAACATTGACAAAATATCTTTTCACCCGGGGGAATCCCCTGATGATGCGAAGTTTTCTATATTGGTCCCCAGTTGGAACAATCTTCCGTTTTTAAAATTATGTGTCGGGAGCATATTAAAAAACAGCCGGTTCAACCATCAAATCATCATTCATTTAAATGATGGCAGCGATGGCTCCCTGGCCTGGGTCAAAGAAAACGGGTTTTCATACAGCCGCTCTAACGACAATGTTGGGGTTTGCTATGCTTTTAATTCAGCAGCCTCCCTGGCAAAGTCCGATTACCTGCTCCTTATTGATGACGACAACTATGTGTTGCCCGATTGGGATTTGTATTTGTGGGAGGATATCCAGAAAATCGGCCACCATTATTTTTCTGTCTCAGGAACTAAAATAGAACCCCGCAAAACCTTCAACCCCTGTGTTATCGCTCCACAGGATTTTGGTTCTTCACCGGATAATTTCAGGGAAACCGAACTACTTGAAAAATATAAATCGTTTGAGTGGGATGATTGGAACGGAAGCAGTTGGTACCCACTGGCAATACACAAAAAGATGTGGGATATCGTGGGTGGGCTTAGCACCGAGTTTACACCTGGTATGTATTCGGATCCTGATTTTATGATGAAACTCTGGCATTGCGGCGTCAGATATTACAAAGGTGTTTCACAAAGCCGCAGCTATCATTTTATTTCGAAAAGTGTAAGAAGGGTAAAAAAGAATAATGGCAGAAAGCAATTCCTCAAAAAATGGGGCATCAGCAATTCTACGTTCAGGGATTTTTATTTAAGGATGGGGACACCTTTTCATGGCGAACTTCAGGAACCAAAACCTAATGGCAATTTTAAACTTCGGCTTTTACGCGACCGGCTAAAGATTTTATTTTCATCCTGACCACCAATATAGTGTAATTGCCCCTCATGCTTGATTTTGGGCTACCCGCGTAAAGATGGACAAACCAAAAAAATATTGCCGCTAATGCGCGAATTTATAATGAGTTGATAATTAGTTGTGTCCAATGTTATGTGGGTATTAGCACCAACTCGTTTGCAGCAATGGTGCTGAATTTATTGGCCTGGAGGATATGCTCTTCGATGGTATAATAAGTATAATGTAAAATGTCGCCGCCCAACTTCCCGGTGGAGCTTCCACTTTCAAATTCAAATTTATCGTGCGGGTCCATGCCCGTCCAGCTTCCTTTGCGGGAATCGTACAGGCGGAGTTTTGTATCAGGGTACCAGCCACTATGTTTGATCCATTTTCCGCAGTAGTTCGAAAGACGGTCCATCCGGTAACCATCATGCTGCCAGTTTTTTTTCACTTTCGTGATCTCAGATTTCAATTCCTCCGACAAAGCCTCATCTGCATCCAGCGAAAGCTGATGTGGGTAAGTCGCCTGGCCAATGGCAAAATTCTTTTGTTTGATGTGCCCTTCAAAGGCATGCTCAATAAATTTAACACCATGACCCTCGCAGATAGTTTTGGTCCTATCGGTTGAAAGTGAGTCCACCACAACAATTTCATCAGCGATATCCTTCACCGATCCCAGGCAACGGCCAATGTTCCGCTCCTCGTTAAAAGTAATTATGACTACTGAGAGTTTTGGCATGTATTATAATAATTCTGCAAAATAAATAAATTTTACTTAGGGATGGGGAGGGAAAATAGAAAATTGGAAAATTGGAGGGATGGAAGGATGGAAATTTTGGATGTTGAACTTTGGTTTTTGAGCTTAGGATTTTCAATAAGTAAGTTATCTTTGCAAAATGAAAAAATGCCTGGCCTTTTACCTGTTTTTTTTATCGATCATTATAAATTCTGTCTTTGCCCAACAAGTGTTGATCAATGAGTTTATGTCATCCAACCAAACTACATTGCAGGATTCGGACGGTGATTACCCCGACTGGATAGAACTGTTTAACCCCGGCGAAAATATAATCGACCTTGAGGGGTATATGATTTCTGACGATGCCCAGGCCCCCGGAAAGTGGGTTTTCCCTTCTGTCCACATGATGCCAAATTCCTTCATGGTCATATTTGCCAGCGACAAAGATAGATATGACACCACCGAATTGCATACAAATTTTAAAATAAAATCGGCAGGCGAACACTTAATTTTATGTAATCCCGAGACTCTTGAAATTGATCACATCCAACCGGTGGGGCTTTCGGTGGACGTGGCCTTTGGCCGTTACCCTGATGGTGATGAAAATATGATGGTACTGGCAAGCCCAACGCCCGGTCATCCAAATACACCGGGGGTTTCCGTTTTAAATATTTCAAAATCGGCAGGGCTGTTTAACGCTCCGTTCAAGGTTGGCCTGTCATCGGCAAATGATGATGATGTAATTTATTATACTTTAGATGGCAGCATACCCGGATTAAGTTCGTCCATCTACAGCGATTCAATTTTAATAGGGTTCGTTGATTCCATTCAAAACCATTTTGTAAATATCCCCACCACGCCCGATTCGATGTCCGATATTTTCAGGACATGGTCGCCACCCTTAGGTACAGTCCCCAAGGCCAATGTCCTGAGGGCAATAGCCTATCGCAACGGGGTGCCAACAAGCCGGGTGGTTACAAATACTTATTTTGTGGATACCAATTTTTATATAAAATACCCTTACCATATAGTATCCATCACAACCGACAGCATTAATTTGTTTGGGTTTGATGATGGGATTTATGTTCCCGGTGCCTATTTCGAGCCAACCGGCCCCGATTGGAGTGGCAATTATTTCCAGAAAGGGGGTGATTGGGAGCGCCCATTGCATTTCGAATATTTTCAGGACAGTGGGAAACGTGTACTGGATATGGAATGTGGCATGCGCATACATGGAAAGATTACCCGCCATGCCGCCCAAAAATCACTTCGTCTCTATTCGCGAGAGAACGGAAACAGCTACTTTAATTATCCCTTTATGCTCAACACTGATCAGGAAATATTTAAGCGTATCTTGTTAAGGACATCCTATGCCGATGGCTCCCAGACTATATTGAAGGATGCCATGCTTGAAGATCTTGTAAAAGATTTTAACTTTGAGATGTTGCACTACAGGCCGGTTATTGTATTTATTAATGGTGAATTTTGGGGCACCCAAACCATACGCGAAAGGATTGACAAATACTACCTGTCGCTTTTATATGATATTGAGGCCGACAGTATCGACATGCTGGAAAACAATATGTCAGTGGAGGAAGGAAGCGCCGATGACTATCTGGATATGATGGATTACATAGATAACAATGACCTGTCGGAAGATGAACATTACGAGTACATCAAAACCAGGATGGATATTGATAATTACATTGATTACCAGATTGTGGAAATTTATTTTCAAAATATGGATTGGCCGGGCAGCAATATCCGCTACTGGCGCGAACGCAAACCCGGTGCCAAATGGAGATGGATCCTGTTCGACCTCGACAACACCTGTTTCGATTATGCCTATAACAGTCTCACCTACGCCACTTCCGACCAGGATACATCCTGGCAAAACCCCGCCTGGTCAACTTATCTTTTCAGGAGCTTGCTTAAAAATAAAAATTTTGAAGAGCAGTTCCTCGACCGTTTTGCCCTTTACCTTAACACAACATTTGATACAGATACTTTGCTAACACATATTGATAAGTTTACGAACCTGTATGGGCAGGGGATTGATTTACACATTCAGCGATGGAACTTTCCGAGGAGCCACGCTGGCTGGGTAGGTGATATCAACTATGTGTTTAATAAATTCGCTAAGAAGCGGCCTTGTAAAATGAGGGAATTTATCCTCGAATATTTCGACCTTGAGGAGGATGAATTCGGATTTTATTGTGATTCGGCCATCGACGATAATTTAAATAATGAGATCATACTTTTTCCAAACCCTGCAAATATGCTGGTAAGGATTGAAATAGAAAATTGGCAGGCTGATGTTGCACAACTACAGGTGTTTAACGAAATGGGGCAACGTGTGATGGCTCTACAATTAAATGGTTCAAATGGTCAAATAAATGAGCTTATCGACATCTCGGGCCTAAATCAGGGAATATATATATTCAGGGTTATGGGAGATCAACAATATGTAATCTCCAAATTCATCAAAACATCAAATTAATATGCAGGCAAAAACAAAAATCATCTTCTTATTTTTTGCATTTATCTTTCAATTTACTGATGCATTTTCGCAAGTTAAAGAATATTTTATTGAGTGCGACCCCGCAGACTTTGAATACATTTACGGGCATTTTGAAGAGGATATCTATATTCCAATTTCCTTTACTTATGACGGGGTTACATGGACAGATACCGAAATGCGTATCCGTGGCGACGGCTCAAGGTACCTGCCAAAAAAATCGCTGAAAGTAAGGTTCAATGGAAACCCCTTTGCCAATGGGCGCGATAAACTTAACTTCAATGCCGAATATGAAGACAAAACCTACATGCGTGCTTTTTTAAGCAGCCGCGTTTTCAGGATGACAGGGCAAAAATGTTTTGATACCGACTTTGCACGGCTTTATTTGAATGGCGATTTTTTGGGCCTGTACCAGATGACCGAAAATATGGATGATTCTTTTCTTGAGGCCAATGGCTACGATCCGGCGGGCAACCTTTTTAAAGCGACCAAAGATGGTGCATGTTTGAGTGTTTACGATGACCTTACCAATTTTTGGGAACAAAAAACCGGTTCGGGCAACAAAGAGGACTTGGCCCTTTTAATTGATGAGATCGACCAGGTAAGTATAAATGATTACCCCTCTTTTTGTACAGATAATTTTGATTATGGCCAGATGGTAAACATGATAGCCTGTAATATGGTGCTTTCGAACCAAAGCACTTATTACCATAATTATTACATGTACCATGATGTAAACGGTACCGGGAAATGGCAGATGTTGCCCTGGGACCTTGACAAAACCTTTTCGTTGTATTCGTGGCGCAACCATACTTATAGTTCTGCACGGTGGACGCATGATAACCCATATCTTGAAAAAGCCATCCTGAACCAGGAGATGATGGAAGATGTTGAAGTCCGCGCCAATGAAATTTTTGATGAGGTTTTTAATACGGATATTTTGTGGCCGATGATGGACAGCCTAATCGCCGCGCTTCAACCTTCGGTAGAACAGGACACAACCGATGATATAGAAAATATTGATGAATGGCTTGAACAGGTGCAAACCGAAAAAAACCATGTGGCCATTTTCGATACAAAGCTCAACTGGTATTTCAATCATGTACAATCATCATTTACTGCCGAACGGACCCCTAACCCGGTCCCACAGGATGTAACCTTTAACTGGTCCCCCTCGGTTGACCCCGATGGCCTGCCGGTGGAATACCATTTCTATCTGACCTCCGGTTTCGAGTTTGAACCGGAACTCACAACTATTTACGAAGGGATCGGGGATACGGTTTTTACCATCGAAAACATTGAACCAGGCGATTATTTTTGGAAAGTAGTTTCGGTAGATGGCGATGGGCAGGAGGTTGAGTCCTTTGATTCGAAAAACCCTTTAAAAGTAACAATACCAAATTACCTGCCCTGTGAAATTAGCGAGGATATGGTGCTCATAAAAGAAAATTCGCCATACCTTGTCAACTGCAATATTGAAGTCATGCCCGGGGCAAAACTTACTCTTGAAAAAGGTGTTGAAATACTAGTTCAACAATCTATGCATATCCTTGTAAAAGGGGGTTTTGCCGTTAACGGGACTAAAGACGAACCTGTTGTCATCAGGCCTAATAATGAATCAATAAGTTTCGACAGCCTTGTGTTTATTAACCCCGATCAAAATATCGATCTCAATTATCTTACGGTAATTGACGGATCAATCAACGCCAGATATGCAAATATTGAAATGGATTACTGCAAGCTAATCCTGAATACAAAAATAATGGTCTTGCCAAATGTTATATATGGGAATTATTGGGGAAATGGCACATTTAATAATTCAACCATCATTGGGAACGGTACCGGCCAGGGGCTTGAATTTGGGTGGTGTGGCTCGGTAGTGGTCGAAAATTCCGATTTCCATAATATTGATGATCCCATTGAACTTATTTCTGTAAATGAGGGTTGGGTAAAGAATAATTTTGTTGAATATTCGAGTGACGATGGAATAGATTTTAATAATTGTATAAACCTGGTAATCGAAAATAACAGGATATATTATTGTAATGATAAAGGGATAACCATTGGAAATGAATTTAACGGGCCAAGCGAAAACATCCTGATATTAAAAAACCTTATTGTAGATTGTACAACAGGGATAACCGTGAAGGATGGCTCCTCAGCAACAATCGACAGGACCACAATTAACGGTTGTGAGGTAGGGGTAAAAATTTGGGAAAAAAACCCGGGCCAGGGCGCCAGTTATGCCAATATCATTAATACAATTATTTCCAACACATCGGATGAAGCCGTTTATATTGACGAAATTTCATCGGCAGATATAAGCTATTCCCTTTGTAATACCGAAGAACTGGCGGGCACAGGTAATCTTTTTGAAGAACCCCTGTTTGTTTCCATACCTGCTAACAATTTTCTTCTCCAGGAAAGTTCCCCTTGCATCAACTCTGGCGATCCTGAGTCTGAACCCGACCCCGATGGCACAAGGGCAGATATGGGTATGTTTTATTACAACTTTGGCAGTTATAACGTAATCTTCAACGAAATCAATTACAAATCTTCACCTGATTTCTATACCGAAGATTGGGTTGAATTTTATAATGCCGATGAAGTGGTTGCGGATATTTCGGGCTGGGAATTTAAAGATAAAGACGATGATCATATTTTTGAATTCCCCTATGGCACGGTGATCTATCCTGGACAATACCTGGTGCTTTGCAGCGATGCAGGTTTGTTTTCGCAACTAAACCCGGACGTTGAAAATTATATTGGGAGTTTTCCTTTTGGGTTGAGCAGTGGCGGAGAGCTGATAAGGCTCTACAATCACACCGGGACGATGATCGATTCGATGGAATATGGTGTGGAAAACCCGTGGCCAACAGCCCCAAACGGCCAGGGGCCAACCCTTGAACTTCGCAGCCCCCTGTTCGATAATGCTTTGCCCGAAAGCTGGTGTGCCTCCGAAAATTATGGCACCCCCGGAAAAGTTAACAGTTGCAATATTTACCAACAGCCGGAAAATGATGCCGTGCCTTTTTCTGCACAGATATATCCCAACCCGGCTTCCGGGATTGTTTACCTGAAATTTATTAGTGAAATGGCCGGCACTTTGCGCATGGATATCTATTCTGATGACGGAAGGCTCAACCAATCAACCAAAAATAATATTTCCGGGGACGGCCCACATCTGTTCATCATAAATACTTTATACGATCAGGGGATCTATATTGTCAACCTGAAGTTTGAAGCAGATTCCGCAATCTTTTATGAAAACCTTAAACTGATAAAGGTTGAATAAACCTTCCTCATATTGTCGAAACCGTTCAACAATTAAAAGGGGGATTACGAAAGATGAATTATGAGTTTAGTCTTAAAAGTAAATATTTGGGGGAATAGCTGTCAGACAGTTTAGATTAAAAGTCAGACATATAATACTTTAGCTTCTGTGTGTAATATAGAAAATAACTGTCTGACAGCTTTTTAGACCGGACTCAATTATTGAAATAATTTTAGTATCAAAAATAATTTACACCAAACACACAATGCTATGAAACACAGGAAATTTTTTAGGTTATTTTATTTTTTGTTAATCATCACAGGGTTAAGTATTGGCAACAATGTTTATTCACAAACGGTTGTTCAATGGTACACCTCCATGGGCGATTTCAGGGCCCAGTTAAGGGAAGATCTGGTGCCAATGACCGCACAGAATTTCATTGATCTCACCAATGCTAATTTTTATGATGGCCTGATCTTTCATCGGGTGATCAGTGAATTTATGATACAGGATGGTTGCCCTAACGGTAATGGAAGTGGCGGCCCCGGCTATGTTTTCGATGACGAATTCCATCCCGACCTGCGGCACGATGAACCAGGGATTTTGTCCATGGCCAATTCAGGCCCCAACACCAATGGGTCGCAATATTTCATAACAGTTGTCCCTACCGAATGGTTGGACGATGTTCATTCTGTATTTGGGAAAATCATTGATGGGATGGAGGTGGTTTATGCCATTAGTGAGGTAGAAACTGATGCCAACGACAAGCCATTGATTGACGTTGTGATCGATAGCATCAGGGTGGTTACCGGCGATCCGGCATTAACGGTAACAGCACCGCTTGCCGGAACAAAATGGAATGCATATGTAGATAATGAAATTACATGGGACAGCGAATTTGTGGCCGATGTTAAAATTGAGTTTTCTACGGATAATGGCCAATCCTGGTCGGATATTGTTGAATCACAATCGGCCAATACCAGGTCATATACCTGGCCGGCACCAAACGTTACTTCAACCGAATGCCTTGTCAAAATCAGCGATGTGGCACACCCTGATGTATTTTCTGTAACCGCCACACCCTTTACCCTGTGCCAGCTTGATTTAACACATCCTACCGGATTTGGTTATTCCCGTGTGGGGTCGCCGGTTGAAATTACATGGACCAGCGAATTGGTCGGGGACCTGACCCTGGCCTATAAAATTTCGAATATTGGCGATTGGATGACAATTGATGAAGGCGTACCGGCAACTAATAATTCATACACCTGGATCCCTGAGGTGGCAACTCCCTGGTGTAAGGTTCGTATTACCGAAACTGCTTTCCCTACTGTGTTTGATGAAACTGATAATTTCTTTCTTGTTTTTCAGCTCGACTTATTATCACCTGAAGGAGGAGAGGGCCTGGATGGGAATAGCCAGTTTGAGATCACATGGGCAAGTGAGATCATTAGCTCGGTAAAGATCGAGTTTTCATCTGATAATGGACAAAACTGGAGCACGGTTACCGGCAACACCCCTGCGGGAAATTCGCCCTATAACTGGGACGTGCCCAATATCACTTCGGATGAGTGTTTTATAAAAATAACAACCCCGCCTTTACCCGAATTATATGATATTAATGAAACTCCATTTTCCATTACTGAGGTTATCGGAATATCTGATCAACCAAAAAAGGAGGAGATCGGATTTATTATATCTCCAAATCCTGCTTCGGATGAAGCTTCTGTCACATTCTTAAACCCGGGGGAATGGATTGGCAACCTAAAAGTTGAAATCTATAATACCAGTGGGAAATTAGTTTACCACCAATCTGTGGGAAGAATAAATAATCCAGGTTATTCTGTAAGCTTAGATTTAAAAGAATTGCCACAGGGAATGTATCTAATAAGGATTGAAGCGAATGGAATTTCGGAAAGCAGGAAACTTTTGCTGCTGAAATAGTGCAAGGGTTTAAATCCCTGACCAAAGGAAAGAGATGGAAACCCTGATACCAGGGCAGCCATCCCTTCCATACATTGATTGATGATTGATGATTGATGATTAACGATTGCAGACTTTTGATTCGGAGCACAGATCAAACATCAAACATCTAACATCCGACATCTGATATCACAAGGTTTCGTGCACCATCGCCGACCCGGGCAGCAGCACCGAAATTACAACCGACCACCTTTCCGAAGCCATTCATTATCGTAGTTTGGATAGGGAGAGTTGGGGGGTATAAATGCAAAGGGTTTAAATCCCTGACCAACGGGAGGGGATGGAAACCCTGATTACGTACCAGGACCGCCATCCCTTCCACAAAGATGAAGCAGGAAAATTTGATGTTCGTTTACGTTTACGGGCGCAGATAAAAAAGATTTGTAGTTTCCGCATGTTGGAAATCGGTTGAAAATTATTTTCGCTAATCTACTAATTCAATCTTGGAATTCTTTTTGTCATTAAACACTACAATCAAAACACATAGTATTATGATAGAATTATACAAGTTTAGAAAAATTGGGGTTATTCAAATTCTTGCATCGTTAATGTTAATCGTATCAATAACCTCGTGTGAAAAAGATAATGAATTGATAGTTTGTAATTTTGAAACTGAGGTAGACCTTGGTGAATTTTCATTATTGCAAAAATCAAGGCAAAGCATTCCTTATATTGGTAATCAAATAGTATATTTCAAAGACGAGCTACAAAATGAAATTTACTTTGTTTTTTCGGAAGAAAATATTGGATATGCTTCAATTGTGCATTATGGAAACCTTGCTGAATATGAATGTAATGATTCTGTTATATTGCAGCACCAATCAGCTACTGGAGATGCGTTTATATATAACCTTACCGAACCGCAGCATCTATTGAATATGACATTGCACCTAAGACTCGACTCCAATACCCAATCTCTTGAATTTAACGATCTTTTGAGTGGTGATTTTTTAACTCTGTCTTCTGGGACGGAAGATGATAATCATAGATACACATTGGTACAAACTTTAGTAGATAGAAGAAACCTATCTGATGAGATAGTAAGTAGCTATCCAACACCAATTGAAAATGTCACCTTAGGAGGAAAACAATTTAGTTACGTTTATACTAATGAGACCAATAGTGCTTATTATAACTATGAACAAGGAATAATAGCTTTCACAGACAATGAAGGTAAGTTTTGGGTTTATGACAGAAGTGAAAATATTGAGTAAAACCGTTTCATAATCCGTGCTTATAACCCATAGATACATTGGTTTCGTTCCCACCCTTTCATTTACAACATTTCTTTTATTGAACCTCCACAAAATTAGCTTTGCTAAAATCGTCTATATTAGCCTGAATAATTCATCTCGCAAAGACGCAGAGGCGCAAAGTTTTGATAAGGTGTTAATTACTGATTGAATTGTATTAACTCGTAAATATTGAATTTTCTGAGCATAGTTTGTTAATTTACTTATTCTTTGCGCCTTAGCGCCTTTTCGAATTTTATGAATAATGTAGGTTAGGATACTGATAGGCCCGCCAGGCTCAGGTAAAACCATGCTTTCCAAACGTCTGCCGTCCATACTTCCGCCACTCAACCTTCATGAGGCGCTTGAAACCACATAAATCCATTCCGTCACCGGGACAATGAAACATAATACTTCGCTGATATCCATCAGGCCATACAGATCGCCACATCATACCATTAGTGATGTAGTGCTTGTTGGCGGGGGCACAAAAAACATAAGAAGTCCGATGTTTGATCCCAAAAGCTTTCGGGGGTGATATCAGATGTTAGAACAACCAGTATGAAAAGAAAAAGCTGAGATCAAAAATAATCTCAGCTTTTCTAATAATTCTTCCATAGTGGTATAGTCCTATTTTTTTACAGGAGCCCCACTATTTTTAAGGTTCTTTTCAGGTGAAGCAGATTTAGGGGCTGCCTCAACTTTTCCCTTAACTTTTAGTACAACCGTAGATTGTGTAGCATTTGATTGTACAGTAATGCTTTTATTTATTGTTCCTACCTTTTTGGTATTGTATCTGACGACAATCACTTCAGATTTACCAGGTAATACAGGCTCCTTGGGCCATGTTGGAATAGTGCAGCCTCAACTCGCCTTTACCCTGGTAAGAATCAATGGTTCTTTCCCGGTATTGGTAAAAGTAAATTCACAGTTACCATCAGCACCGTAGGCAAGAGTCCCATAATTATGAACCATTTTATCAAATGTGATAACAGGTGCATTTGGGTTATTTGCCTGTTGATTGGCTTGATTGGCTTGATTTGCCGCTGCTGCCCTTACTTTGTCTCTGTTCTCTTTTTGTATTTTGCTTTGCTCAACTGCCTTCTTTTGAGAATCAGTTGTAGTTTTATTTTCTACCTGGGCACCGGCAGAAAATACTGCAAAACAAAACAAGAGGATTGTTAAAATTGTTTTGTTCATCTTAAATTAGATTAGTTAATACTTTAATAGGGGACAAATGTATAGTTAAAATAAATCAAATCAATAATTTAACATAATTTTTCATTTGTGTTAATGAAATGTAAATATGGGGAACACACACGAAGAAATTAACCAAATTGGAGAACCGGGCTGGAAACTTTCCATTGAATATTTCCTAAGCGACTTTGAGTCGCTAAGGAAATCGCTAAATAACGTTTCCAAGTCCTATCCCGCACGTGCGGGATAGGACTTGGAAACGTTTAAAAAACCAAAAGATCAGCAATAACAAACCCGGCAAAAACCACACTGGCAATCCCATTGGTTGTAAAAAAAGCAATATCCACTTTTGATAGGTCGGTGGGCTTTACCAGGAAATGTTGGTAAATCAACAATGCAACAAATATAATTGCCCCTGTCCAGTAAAGTATTTGGCCATTGCCAATAATACCGGCAACAACTACAAAGACAATGGTAAGTGTATGTAAAAACGAACTGAAATTTAATGCCCCATTTTTTCCCAGGAAGACAGGGATGGATTTCAGGTTTTGTGATTTGTCGAACTCCTCGTCCTGCAAAGCATAAATAATATCGAACCCCGCCACCCAAAACAAAACTATAAAAGAATAAATTACCGGTAAAACATCAAATTTCCCTGTTACCGCAAGGTAAGCCCCGATGGGCGACAGCGACAGCCCAAGGCCCAGCACCAAGTGAGCCAGGGAGGTAAACCGCTTGGTGTAGCTGTAGCCTAAAACGATAACCAACGCGATGGGCGATAAATAAAATACAAGCCGGTTGATAAAAAAAGTAACACCTATAAAAAGGACAACATTTAAAACCACGAAAAACAACGCTGATTTTGGTTTGATAACCTCTGCCGGGATTTCGCGGATAGCGGTCCTGGGGTTTATTTTGTCAATATTTCTGTCGGCATATCGGTTAAATGCCATAGCGGCATTGCGGGCAAAAACCATACAAAGCAACACCTGCAGGAGTAACCAAACCGAAAATTCACCAGGCATTTGATAGATGGCCAACGAAAACCCAATCAACGCAAATGGCAGCGCAAAAACCGTGTGGGCAAACTTTACAAGTGAAAGATAGTTAGTTGATTTTTTTAAAAGTTTTTTAAGCATTTCCAGGTTTCTTGTTTACCGCGCAAAAGTAGGGAATTTTAGACCAGGCCCGTTAGGTTTCCATATGGCACCAGACCCGGTGGGTTTTAAAAACCCGCCGGGCCTTTTCATAACTCGCCGGGCCTTTTCATTGTGGCGTGTCCCCAAAATTGCAACCTTACCACACGGTATTGCTTCTCCATATTAAAACCTAATATTACAATTCGGCAACAGTTTTCTTATTTTTTCTTTTTCTGTTTTGTATCTCCTGTCTAATAAATTGTTCCAATTTTTCTTTGGCCGGAATGTAGAGCAGGTATTGGCTTATGAAAATCTTTTCGTCTAACCCGGCAAGTGCATATTCAACAAATGCTTCATCTTTGTTAATACACAGCAAAATACCAATAGTAGGCATGTCCCCTTTTTGCATTATATTTTTCCGGTAATAACTCACATAAGTATTTAATTGCGTGATAGCTGTATAATCGGCTTCGTTGGTTTTTAGCTCTATCAATACATGGCACTTCAAAATACGGTTGTAGAATACCAAATCGATACGATAATATTTGTTGCCTATGGTAATACGTTTTTGACGGGCTTCAAAACAAAAGCCTTCACCAAGTTCAAGCAAAAATTCCTGCAAATGATTCAGTAAAGCATTTTCTAAATCGGTTTCGGTAATTACGTCCTTATCTGTTAATCCGGTACGTTCAAAAAGCAAGGTGTTTACCTGTCGTTGTAATTCCTTCAATTCGTTTAAAAAGGGGAGATTTGTTTTGCCAGAAAACAATTCTGCTATTTTCGGGTAGCACAAATAAAAAACACGAAAAGTTATTAAATTTCTATACGACAAACCCCTGATATGTTTCAAGCGTTTGGCCATGTTTTGCAATAATTTTTTACCATAAGCGGCACGATCGCTTCCCTGCTGCTCAAATTCAACAATATAAAAACCAATTATCCAATTTCGCAAGGTAAGGTTGATGTTCAATGCCGACAGGGCTTTTTTCTGCAAAAACCCATGTGTTTGTTCTACTTGCTTTATTAGTTTTTCAAAGTTCATGTTTTTAATATTTTCAAGTTTCCTGTTTGCCGGCCAAAAGTAGGAAATTTTATAGACCAGGCCCGGTGGGTTTCCATAGGCAAGGCCCGGTGGGTTTTTAAAACCCGCCGGGCCTTTATCCAACACGTTCCACCAAACGCTTTCAATAGCAAGCTCATTTTGCCCAAAAACAAGAAATGGCAGGTCTATCGGCTATACATAATTAAACACGCATTATAAATCGAGTTTACTTCCGTTAATATTTTGTTGCCAATAATTTTTACAAGAAAACACACGTGGACATGGTTGCAAAATTAGCTGATGAAAAAGGTAAATTTATAGATTA
>NIVA01000208.1 GCA_002254335.1 Bacteroidetes bacterium 4572_114
CCCGCGACTGGGATTACGAACGCATGCGGGCGCTTGCCGACGAGATCGGCGCCATCCTGATGGCTGATATTGCACACCCGGCCGGGTTGATCGCCAAAGGCCTTCTGAACGACCCCATCGAGCATTGCCACATCGTAACCACAACCACACACAAAACCTTACGTGGTCCGCGTGGCGGTATGATCCTGATGGGTGAG
Source organism: Bacteroidetes bacterium 4572_114 (assembly GCA_002254335.1). Taxonomy (GTDB): domain Bacteria; phylum Bacteroidota; class Bacteroidia; order Bacteroidales; family 4484-276; genus 4484-276. The sequence continues at coordinate 198 of NIVA01000208.1, forward strand.
GATTTTGAAAATCCATGGGGATTGAAAACGCCAAAAGGCGAAATCAAAATGATGTCGGCAGTGTTGAATTCTGCAGTATTCCCCGGTATTCAGGGGGGGCCGCTTGAGCATGTGATCGCCGCTAAAGCCGTGGCTTTCGGCGAAGCGCTTACCGATTCATACTTTGAGTATGTCCTTCAGGTGAAGAAAAATGCGGAAGTGATGGCCAAAGCATTTGTGGACAGAGGTTACAAAGTAATATCGAACGGTACAGACAACCACCTGATGCTGATTGACCTGCGTAGCAAGTTCCCGGACATCACCGGCAAGAAAGTGGAAAAAACCCTTGAACTGGCTGACATCACAATTAATAAGAACATGGTTCCGTTCGACAGCCGCTCACCGTTCCAGACCAGCGGACTGCGTGTGGGTACACCGGCCATTACGACCCGTGGACTGAAAGAGGAGCACATGGAACCCATCGTGGAAATGATTGATGAGGTGATCAGCGACATTGATAATGAAAAAGTGATCGAAACGGTCAGAACCAAAGTGAATGAGATGATGAGCGGATTTCCGCTGTTTGCTTATTAAAAATGGAGACTCTCTCAAAAGTCCTCCGTGTCTCTCCGTGTCTCCTTTGTGTATCTCTGTGACACAAATTTAAAAAGCTGTTACACAGAGGTTCACAGAGAATACACAGAGTATCACAAAGTTTTTATTATATTGAAAATCCGTAAATATTGACTTTTGAGACAGTTTCTTTCATAAATTAAAACTGCCTTTCCGGGATTTTCGGGGAGGCGATTTTTTTGCAGTACCTGACCCGCTGAATGGGCTTTAGCTTTCGGCGGGTCGAAAAATAATTCACCTTTATTTTCGTTTAGTACACAATTTATGTTGGTTTGGGATTGGTATTAAAATTGCAAGTCCTCATTCAAGCTAAACAACCGGAAAACATTTATGTACCGATATATTTTTCTTTTTGTTTTTCTTTTTCCGCTTTTTTCTTTCAACCCGCCATCTGAAAGGAATGCAAGCTGCCATACCACCAAACAGGGTGCAGCCATTGACTGGGTGCCCGGTCACCGGTTGAAATGGTCGGACTTTAAAGCTTACGAAAAGAAAAGCCCGGGCTTTGCTGTTGCCACCTCCACATGTGGTTTTGGCTATGAAGCCGAAGAAGAAAACGACGAGATCAGGGTGAATGTTTATGTCAGATTTTTCTGCTATGAATCATGGCGGATGCCCGGAATGAAAATGAGAGAAGTGCTGCAACACGAACAGCTTCATTTTGATATCTGTGAATTGTACGGGCGAAGGTTTTATGCGGAAATACTTGAATTACGAAAAAGACATGCCCTGACCTTTGAATCGCTGGATAATTTACTGGAACAACTTCGCAAGGAATATGAGATAATCCAGGACAGGTACGACATGGAAACGGGACACAGCACCAATACCGAAGCCCAGCACCGTTGGGAGCGAATGACCGTGGAGCAGTTGAAGCGGATGGGTCGTTTTGCAGCGTACAAGGAATATTAAAACTTTTTGTTTTATCTTTAAGCCACCATTTTAGTATCGAAATAATGAATACTGTTCTGGTAATTATCAGGAAGAAAATACAATAATCAAAATGCAAATTCCAAAAAAATATCAAATCCTAAATTCAAAATCTCAAAAGGGCTCGATACGGTTTGGAATTTTTCCATTGGTTTTTGGAATTTACCCATCATAGAGGGTTTGATATTTGTGATTTGATATTTGTGATTTGTTTTTTGTGATATAATGTAAAACTATTTATATGAAATCCGTCTATATCGTTAGGCATGCCAAGTCGTCGTGGGAGGATATCACCCTTTCGGATCATGACCGGCCTTTGTTGCCGGTCGGGATAAACCGCACCAGAAAGATAGCAGAATATCTGAAAAAGAAAAAAATACGTCCCGATATAATACTGTCCAGCTCTGCCGTCAGAGCGCTGAAGACATTAATCATTTTGTAAAATCCGGGATTGATAATCTGCCCACTTCGGGTGTTGTGGGTATTCGGTTTAAAACCGACCGCTGGGAGAAGATTGCAAATGCACGGTATAAGGCTGATTTTATTGTCTTTCCGAAAATGTTGAAATAACTTCATGATGACAAAAAAGAATAATCTGTTTATAAACCGGGAGATTTCGTGGCTCTATTTCAACGAGCGGGTGTTGCAGGAAGCCATGGATAAAAACAATCCGCTGATCGAGCGTTTGAAATTCCTCGGCATTTTTTCCAATAATCGTGACGAATTTTTCAGGGTGAGGGTGGCGACCATCAGGCGCATGATGAATATGGAAAAGAGTAAAAAAGATGTACTGAGTTATAACCCGGAAGAAATACTGCACCAGATATTGCAAATCGTTGAAGAACAGGAGAAAAACTTTACACAGACATTTTTTGAAATAAAAGATGAATTGGCCCGCGAAAATATCATCTTCGTGAATGAAAAAGAACTGGACAAAAAGCAGGGAAAATTCGTGCAGGAATACTTTAATAACGAAATCAGGCCTTTCCTTTTTCCCATCATGCTTAAAAACCTCAAAAATCCTGATGCTTTACGGGACGGGTCGATTTACCTTGTGGTGATCATGAAAGATTCCAGGGGTATCCAACTCGAAGATTATTCCCTCATCATGTTGCCAACGGATAACGTGCCCCGGTTTATTCAACTGCCGTCAAAAGCTGGAAAACATTACCTGATCATGCTTGACGATGTGTTGCGGTATTCGATGGGTGAAATATTCGGCACTTTCGGATACGACACTTTTGAGGCATACACGATTAAGTTTACGAGGGATGCCGAACTGGATATTGATGATGATGTTTCCAAAAGTTTCCTTGAGTTGATGCAGGAAAGTGTGAAAAAGAGAAAGAAAGGCGTCCCTGTACGTTTCGTTTACGATAAAGACATTCCGGACTTCCTTCTTCAGCGATTGTTGCAAAGACTATACATTGACAAATCTGACACATTGAGAGGGGGAGGGCGATATCATAATTTCAAGGATTTTATTTCATTTCCGAAACTGGGATCAAAAAAACTTGTTTATCCGCCAATGCCTTCCCTGCGTCATAAGCTTCTGCCGCGAAACAGCAGCATCCTGAACGCCATCCGCGAACAGGACATTATTTTACACTACCCTTACCAGTCATTCCAGTATCTTGTTGATTTATTGCGTGAAGCAGCTATTGATCCACAGGTCAGGGCAATCAAGATGACGTTTTATCGTGCCGCCCGCAATTCAAATGTGATGAATGCCCTGATCAATGCTGCCAGAAACGGGAAAAATGTCACTGTCTTTTTGGAGATTCAGGCACGGTTTGACGAGGAAGCCAACATTTACTGGGTGGAACGGTTAAGCGAAGAAGGTGTGAAGATCATCAAAACACTGCCCGGCTTCAAAGTACATGCCAAACTTATGCTAATACGGCGAAAGGAAAACGGTGAAAACGTTTATTACGCCAACATCAGTACGGGCAATTTTAACGAGTCCACGGCTAAGGTTTATGCCGATGAAAGTATTTTGACGGCCCATCCGGGGATTACCCAGGAGATAAATACCTTGTTCCATCTTTTTGAAGCGCCATACAACCCGCCGCATTTCAAACACTTGCTTGTAGCACCTTATTACCTGCGCAAAAATCTGATCAAACTGTTGAATGTGGAGATAAAGAATGCCAGGAAAGGAAAGGAAGCGTGGGCCATCATCAAGCTGAACAACCTGGTGGACCCGAAGGTCGCGAGGAAGCTGTATCAGGCATCGCAGGAAGGAGTGAAGATTGATCTGATCTGCCGCGGTATCTGCGTGCTTAAACCCGGTGAAAAAGGTTTGAGCGAAAACATCAATGCCATTAGTATTGTGGATAAATATCTGGAGCATTCCCGGATTTTCATCTTTGCCAACGGGGGTGATCCCAAGTACTATTTCGGCTCGGCCGACTGGATGGTGCGGAACTTTGATCATCGTTTTGAAGTGATCTGCCCCATATACGACAAAAAAATACAGAAAGAAATACATGACATCATAGACATTCAACTGGCAGATAATGTGAAGGCCAGATCGTTGAAATTAAATCCGATCAATGCTTACCGTAAAACGGATTCGGAGGTTCCTGTCCGGTCACAGTTCATGATTTATGATTATCTGAAAGAAGAGAATGCATGATCTTCGTATTTCATGACTTCTTTCCATCCGATATGCGTCCCCGTCAGTCGTATGTCATTGGGTTAATGGCCAATAATACGTTACGGATCACCAAGTAATAACGATAAATTATTTCTCAATGAATACTTACCGGAATTTCTTTTGGACCGGTACAACTGTCTTTGCCTTTTCGAAGGGTGTAAGTGGCTTTCACATCATAATCTCCCGGACCTGCATAGGTGTGGTCGATTTTATGATTTGTTGATGTTTCTGTTTTCCCGTCTCCAAAATCCCATTTGATCTCGGAATCCAATGTAAACTTGCCTTCAGTATCATTATTGATAAATTCAAAATGAACCAGCTTCTGGTTTGTACTGTCAATTTGAGCATCAACAGATAATAATATTGACTCAAGGCTACAGTCGAGTGCGTCATCAATTGCCTTTTTGCATCCGGATTCGACAAAAAGAAAAGAAACAATCAAAATGACTGGAATAAATTTTTTCATTTTTAATGAATTAAGGGTTACATGCACTCTAACGGTATATGGAAGGCAAAGTTACATTGTTGCTTTTTTAAGCTATTGTTTTTGAAAAATGACCACCTGGTATTCATATCCACCCAATACTTTGAACGGTTTTTCGGGTTTAAAAACTTTCAGTTTCTTTAAATCCGGTTGTTTTTCCAGCCTTTCCAATGGCATCCTGCCTTCATTGGGCCCGAAATGGGCATCCCAGACAATGATACTGCTGTCAGGCTCGGAAGACAAAAAGTTTTCCCGTACAGGCAATCGCTTTTTGCTTTTGGAAGCATCCCGCGGATCAAGATATAGTTTAAAGGCAAGGTAAGGATCGTAGTAAATGATTTTGTATTGGTCGAGTCCATTTTCTTTCATATAACCGGCAACATTCGTCATCAGTTGTTGTGGTCTGCTGACCTGAAAGTATCTTTTATCACGCTGAACCGTGTCGTTGATGAAAAATCCGAAAGCAATTGCAAGTGCTACGTATATTACTGCTACCCAATGCTTTTTTTTGATCCCGATC
>NIVA01000209.1 GCA_002254335.1 Bacteroidetes bacterium 4572_114
TGGATTTAACCATGCCGGTTGATTTTATGGATTTGGGGTCGCGCCATCCGTTAACAATAGTGCGCCGGCAAATCCTGGAAATTTTTGCACGTATTGGTTTTACAGTATCCGAAGGCCCTGAAATTGAAAACGACTGGCACAACTTTTCTGCACTTAATTTTATTGAAGAACATCCTGCACGCGATATGCAGGACACCTTTTTTATTGACGACAAAGATGATAAGGTAGTGTTGCGCACCCATACATCCTCAGTTCAGGTAAGGGTGATGAAAAACCAGCAGCCACCTATCAGGACAATTTCTCCGGGACGGGTATTCCGCAACGAGGCGATCTCGGCAAGGGCCCACTGCATTTTCCACCAGGTAGAAGGCTTGTATGTTGACCATAATGTATCTTTCGCCGACCTCAAACAAGCCCTGTATTATTTTGCCAGGGAATTTTTTGGGGAGAAAACCGAAATTCGCTTCAGGCCCTCATATTTCCCATTTACCGAACCTTCGGCAGAAATGGATATATCCTGCAATATTTGCGGGGGCAAAGGTTGTAATATTTGTAAATATTCGGGTTGGGTAGAAATACTTGGCTGCGGGATGGTTGACCCCCAGGTGCTTGAAAACTGCAACATTAACAGCCGTGAATATACAGGCTATGCTTTCGGCATGGGCATTGAGAGGATTGCCATGCTTAAATATCAGGTTAACGACCTGAGGCTATTTTTTGAAAATGACCTGAGGTTCCTAAAGCAGTTTCAATCTGCGTTTTAATTAAAGGGCCAATCCTAAGGCTCGGAAACATAGGGTACGGACATATGGGTTTGTACCAGTTTCCACTTTCCATCCCTTTTTACCAATACCCCGGTATATCTCAGGCCTTCAAAGCTAACGGCCTTACTATTAAGTATAAAGTTGTAGTTAATAATCTCAGAAAACCAAGCTGTATTTCCAGCTTCGTTCACCTCAATGATTTGATCGCTGGGGGTGATATAGGTATCAGAAAAAGTGTCGAATTGGTTTTGAACAGCAATTTTTATGTTTTTAAAACCAATGAGTTTTTCATCGCCCTCGGTACCAAAGCTCACTATACTTTCAGACGGGCACCAGATGTCTTCAATCAACCCCATGTCTTGGTTTTCGTTGGCCAGGGCATATTTTTCCAGCACAAGTTTTATTGCCTCGATTTCTTTGGCTTTATCAACTTTTTCGTGTCCCTCATCACAGGCACTAATTTGTACTATTCCAATAATTACAAAGAAATAAAATAATTTTTTCATGATTACCTCACTTTTTAAGCGTTATTTATTTGTTTATTAAACCTTTACGTTTCAAATTATCAATACGGACAATAATATTTTCAAATGTAATAAGAAATTTCTAAACTTTAGCGGTTGGAAAGAAATAAAATTAATCAGGGGGTTGATTTTTCTATTCCCTGATAAACGGAATCAAAATTTACCAGGTCCGGATTTGATGTAAAAAGAAGGAAATAACTCTATTTTGACGGATTTTATTTAGAACGGATATAAATTTAAGAAAAAATTACATATGCAGCTCAAACGAATGTTCAGTGAGAATGGTGTTTCATACAAGAAAACCCCTCGTTCGTTCAGTGGAAACGTATTTTTGGTTTTTTTGCGGAAAAACAGCATTAGGGAGCACTTGTATTTTTAGGAAACTAATTAGTAGTTTTACAACTGCATTTTTTTCATAATTTCAATTATTGATAGTTCTTTTAAATTTTTTTGGGCCAGCGGACAGATTTACCCTATTTGATCAGGCAAAATTTGCATTTTACCTCCCCCCTTGTCCGGCAGTTCAAAAAATGGAGTTGTGTTAATTTAGTTAATTTGGTTTGGTTAATCAATTGGATTGCTCATCTCCCAGGTTTAACCTGAAAAACAAAACCTTCCACCTCCCCCGTGGAAGGTTTTTTTTGGGCATTACAGGCAGCTGATAAACCACATTGTTTGTAACCCGGTTTACATAAAATACATTTTCCCTGTCGTAAACATTGGTAATGCTCAGGTCGGCTTCGAGTATAGAATTTTCACTTAAATAAAACTTCCGTTTTAGGTTAAAGTCAAGCCGGTGGTAGGTAGGCAGGCGGCCTTCGTTCAATTCAGCGTATTCGATGCCAAGCTGTCCGTTTTGGGTGAGGTAATCTGAGTTGATACCTTCATCAAAAGTGATTTTTTCAAAGTATCCCTGGGTTTGTGTAAAAGGGAAACCTGTTCCAAAGTTCCATCGCACACTAACCTCCCATTCCATTCTTTCACCCATTGTGTACGATCCCAAAAGGTTTAAATTATGCCGGCGGTCGTAATGCGGATGATACCAGTTTTCGCCATCGTAACGGTTTACAAAGGCATAAGAGTAGGCTGCCCAAATATAGAGCCGGTTTTTGTCGAATTTTACCGAAAGGTCAATTCCTTCTGCATTCCCTTTTTCGATGATAAAGTCTTTCATTTCTGAATCGGGGGTATTTGGCGGGGCAGTACCTTCATCGTAAATCTTGTTTCGGTTGAGGTTGGTCAGTTGAGGGAAATATTTATAATAAGCCTCCAGGTTGATGGTAAGGTGCCTGGTTAAATCATGCTCAACACCAATAATAAGATGCTGCGACTTTTGAAGTTTGTCCGTTACCTCCTTACCGTCAAATTCTTCGGGAAGGTTATCGGGGCCCGACAAAAAACCGTAAAACAGGTTAACAACATCCCTGTCGGAACGGGCACTGATAAGGTTTTGTGAATAAAAACCCCCGGCAAATTTAATGCGTGTATTATCGGTAGCATTGTACTTCATGGCAAAGCGTGGCTCTAATGAAACATTTGCCAGGGAAGCATACCATTGAACCCTAAAACCCGGCTCGATAAGAAATTTCCCTGTGGTTAATTTATATTTTACATAGGCTGCAATTTCCGTTGTGTTCTCCTCTTGCTGAATCTTTTGGCCCACATCATTGCTGAACTCAAAATTTGTTTTAAACCCGAGAAACTCAAGGCCATATTTCAACTCGTCCTTGCCCATGAAATAAGTAAAATTCAAACCCACATTAAATCCGTTAATGGAACTGGTCCTGGGGCTTGTAAAATCCTCTTCCAACCTCATTTCATAGGATGAGTAGGCTGCTATACCTTCCATTAACACAGGGGAATTCCCCGGGATTACCACAAAGTTGGCACCACCGCCCACGGCATCCCAGCTATAATTGGAAATATCCTTATAACTAACCTGGTCGCTGAAATTAAATCCAAAAAAGTTTACTTTACTTCCATTGGCAGCATTAATTGAAACCTTGCCATAAATATCAAGAAAATTAAATGGCAGCCCATCTTCGTTCACATATTCATAAAATACTTTTGAGCTTTGTTCTAAGTATGAATTTTTTACTGAAAGCACAAAGGACGAACTTCCGCCACCATCTGGCCCCTGTTTCTTTATGGGGCCTTCAATCATGGCCTTTGCCCCAAATGTTGAAGCACCCAATTTGCCGGAAAAGCGTTTTTTGTTCCCGTCGCGGGTGGTAATATCCATCACCGAAGATATCCTTCCGCCATGATCGGCATTAAACCCTCCTGTATAAATGTCGGCATTTCTCAATATGTCAGTATCAAAAACCGAGAACAAACCAATTGAGTGAAAAGGATTGTAAATAACCATACCATCCAGCATCACCTTGTTTTGAATTGGGGAACCTCCCCTGATGTAAAGCTGCCCACCCTGGTCGCCCGTAAAAACTACTCCAGGCAGTATCTGCAGGTACTGGGCAATATCGGGCTGTCCGCCAACAGAGGGAATTTGTTTTATGTCCATTGGCGTAACCTTAACAATTGAAGTCCGGGTTTCGGTACGTGCCGCTTCCCGCTCGCCCGAAATACTTACAGCCTCCAACATCACAGACGATTTATTAAGAAACAGGTTTTGGCTCATCAAATCGTTGGGTTTTAGGCTTACCTCCATTTTCAGGGTATCGTAGCCAAGGTAGGTAACCATAAGTGTATAGTCGCCTGGAGGGATTTTTGTGATAGCAAAGAACCCGTTTACATCGGTAGCTGCACCATAATTCGTTTTAAACAGATATACATTCGTGAAAATGATTGGCTCACCGGTTTTCTTTTCATAAACAAATCCGCGGATACTTGCATTTTGAGATTGAGCCTGGTTAATCGAAAGTGAGAGAAAAATAACGGTAGTTAAAGCAATAGCAGTAAATATCTTTTTCATAAATTGTAGTAGTAAAGTTAGTTTCCTGAGGCTATTATTTTTATTTTTTCAATATCAGCATCCTTAACGGTTTCTGCTGTAAATTATTATTATGTAGAAGTTATTGGTGAAGAAATGCAAGCCAATGGTTTTCTTGATTAATACCAGTGGCCATAAATTTATTTTTGCATAAAAACCCCAATCTTCAAATTATAAATTCCAATTATTTAACCATTTGAAAATTTGTGCTTTATGAATTGGAATTTGTTTGATTTTTGCTATTTTGAAGATGATCCTTTTTAGACGGGCATAAATTATTTTCTCATTTCGGAAAGCTTTTCAAACAGGGCTATTTCCTCCTGTTTCAAATCTTTTGGGAGCAACACATTTATTTTTACATACAAATCTCCAAACTCCTCTTTTTTTCCATAAACCGGCATTCCCAGTTTCTTCATCCTCAACACTTTGCCATTTTGGGTTTCCTTGGGGATATTAATGGTAATAGGCCCTTTAATGGTGTTTGTTGTGAGCTTGCCGCCCAACAGGGCCGTATAAAGATCTACATCCTGGTTGAGATATAAATCAACACCCTTTAAAGTAAAAGCCGTATTGTTGATCACAGTTATTTTCAAGATCAAGTCGCCGTTGTTGCCCCCGGTGGCCGATTTCCCGCCTTTTCCCTTCACCCTGAGTTTTTGTTTGTCCCTGACCCCCGGTTTAAGGCTTACCTTTATCTTTTCGCCGTCAACGTTCAAAACGGTCGAAGTCCCATGGTAGGCATCGGTCAGGTTGAGGCTTAACCGTGCCTCATAATCCTGGCCCTTCATTTGCCTATAGCCGGCCCTGCCCCCAAACCGCGAACCTGAAAACCCGCCCCGGGAACTGCCCTGGCTAAAACCACCACCAAAAAAGCTTTCAAAAAAGTCGCTGAAATCAGCACCACCAGAAGAAGTCCTGTATTGTTTTCCGCCACCCTGCCTGGCCCACTGCGAGAAGTCAAAGCCTCCTGCATCTCCCTGTTGATATTGTTGCCAGTTAGATCCAAGCTGGTCGTACTTGGTGCGTTTTTCGTCATTTCCCAGCACGGCACTTATTCAATTGCACCATAAAAAAAGCAGGCCATCCAAAAAACTGAAAAGCCCACTAATTAAATTTACGTCAGGTTTTAATCGTCTTTTTCCGATTGTTTTATTTTTTTGTACCCATAGGCTGCTCCCAGGGTCAGCAGTATTGCCAGGCCTTCGCCAATTGGTGCGCCGCCACCGGGGGGTTGGTTTCCGTTTTGCCCGTGCCCTTGTGGAGGGGGCGG
>NIVA01000027.1 GCA_002254335.1 Bacteroidetes bacterium 4572_114
GATGGATTCAAATTAAAGGTGTTATCCCCGAAGATAAAACCATCACCCTCAATCCGGGAGCCAATTATATTCCGGTATTGAGCCAGGAGTTTTATCCTGCTATGGATATCTTTGGTCAATTGGGAGATGGGTTGATTTTTGCCTATGATTTGAATGCTGAGTTGCTCTATTGGCCGCAGGGCGGTATTATTACACTTGATGTGCTTGAACCTGGCAAGGGATACCTGGTGGGAATGACCCAGCCAGGGCAGGCCACTTACGAGCCATTGAAAGCCAACATTCAGAACCATAAGCCTGCCAGGCCAAAGGTGTATGAAAATGCTCCCTGGAAAGTTACCAAATCCGGTTCGCCGCACCTGATTTCTATTGACAGGTCAGCGTTGGCTGAATTTAAACCCGGCGACTTTATAGGTGTTTTCAACGCAGTGGGAATGTGTGGCGGGATGAGTCAAATTGATAAATCCGAAAGCAACCTGTTGATGGTGGCTTATGGGAATGACTTCACTGTAAAAACAGCTACAGGCCTTGCCGATGGCGAAGCCATGAAATTTAAGATTTATCGTGATTCAACAATGGACGAAACCCACGCCGATGTAACTTTCGATGCTTCGATGCCCAACATGGGATTGTTCGCCGAAAATGGCCTGTCGAAGATCATGAAGATTAAAACCGGTGCTACTTCTGTGAATGGTACCGTTCTGTCAGGAATCCACATCTATCCCAACCCTAACGATGGAACCTTCACCATCGAAGGCATTCATGAAAAAATAAACATCAAAATTTTCAATGCTTTTGGCAGGGAAATCTACGGGCGCGAACTGAATTTGCCTGCAAAGGTTGACTTATCAACCCAGCCCGGGGGAATATACTTTGTAAGAGTTGAAACTGGTAATGCTGTTTTCTTTGAAAAGCTGGTGATTAATTAAACTGACATTAATGAGTCCGGCCTAAAAAGCTGTCAGACAGTTATTTTCTATATTACACACAGAACCTAAAGTATTATATGTCTTACTTTTAATCTAAACTGTCTGACAGCTATTCACCCAAATATTTACTTTTTAGACTAAACTCATTAATAATAATTAAACCCATCAGGCGGAAAGTTTGATGGGTTTTTTGTTTACATGAAGAGGGTTTGCTATGTGGTTTTTCATGTTAGATTGTGTAAATTCTGCTGGTTTTGTATTGTGATTTCTACACATCAACCGTGTAAATCTAAATCAGAATTTTAAATATGCACGGTTGTACGATTAAATTGTGTTTTATATAATATCCGGGAAGACTTGAAGAGGAAGTGATTGAACAACTTCCGGGAATTTGATCAAATAAATGAACAGAACTTATTTACTTGAAAAATCAGGGGTGTTGGTGAGAATTAATAATTGACCTAATGATCGTCCAATTCTTTCAAACGCTTCTTCTCAGCCCGTGTCAGCTTCCTCGAAAATTGCATCTTCCCCTCATGCACCAGTTTTTTCCACTTTTCAGAAAAATTACCAACGGTGTCCGAACCAAAATATATATAGCCTTTGTCGCGGGCATAGGGATTATCGACCTGGCCAATCAGCTCGAAATTCCGAAATGAACCCGATCCATCCTGAATCCGGTCCTCAACCATTATTGCCCTGTCGGCAGCAATAGAATCGGACAACCAAAAAACAAAACTTCCGTTAAAACATGCCGGTTGTGGCAAATCGTACTTTTTGGCATAAAATTTAATTGCCCCGGCCTGTCCGTAGTGAGACGCATAAATTAAAGTTTTCATTTTGTCTTCGTCTTCCATTGAGTGGTAAAGTTCGGCCACATTTTTTACGGTTTCCTCCCAGCCGGTCATATCGGCATAATCCTGCGGAAGCGGATAATATTTTCCATCTTCCCATTTTAAGGTCTCTTTCATACCATAATTAGATGTCCGTTCTCCATACTCAACCATTTCCTCAAGTGAAAATATCGGTAGGCTAAAGGGCAGAATGGGGATTAGCAAGGTTACCATCATTACTAAAACAATATAGGGTATTGCCCTTGCCTTGTTCCGAAACCAGGTTTCAAAAGCTATCCCACCTCCGGCAAAAAGCATTGGGTATAAGCCGAGTGTGTAATATGGTTTCCCTCTTAAAAATAAGAGAATTAGGGTAGTGAATACAAACACAAATCCCAGCGTACGGAACGCTTTGCCCTGCCGCATAAATAAAAAGAAAACCAAGCCGGCCACCCACACAAAAACCACGTTGATGTTCATTAGCAATTGCATCAACAGAAAACCAGTGTACTCCACATTTACCAGCTGCGACCCCTGCAACAATTCCATATGATAAACAACAGGCCAGTTGTGCCGGTACTGCCAGTAAATATTTGGCAGAATGATCAATATAGCAATGAAAAGGCCCAGAAATAAATACCTGCTGGTAAACCATTTCCTTTCGGTGGTAGCAAGCAAGGCAAAAAATAACCCCGCTCCCATAAAAACCATTGAATATTTATTTAAAAAACCCAAACCGGCAGTAATACCAATGGCAATCCAATACCACGGGTCGCGGGATGCGATGAGCCTAACAAAAAAATATGCGATGAGCAACCAAAATAAATGATTATAACCCACTGGTTGTAATAGGGTATTTGTACGCAGAAAAGCCGGTGACAAAAGGTAGGCCGAACAGGCAAGGAGGATGGCAAGCCGGTGTCCTCCCATTTTTTTTGCCATGGCACCAATAAGGACAATGTTTACTGCTCCGGCCAGGGCAGGAAAAAAGCGCATTGCAAAAACCGAATCACCCAGCAGCCATCGCGAAAACTGGATCATCGTTGCAGTGAAAGGCGGCACGCTGATGTAACCCCACGACAGGTGTTCGCTTTGTGCAATGTACAGGTAAGCATCACGGTGTAGGTCATAATTTGTGTTGGTCAAAAAATGAATAATCAATTTTACTGCTGCCAACGAAATAATTATCAGCCAGTCGTATTTATGGTCGTATGATGGTTTTGTCGAATTCATCTATTGATTTTTGCCGTTACAAAGATGGTGAAAAAAATTAAAATGAGTGCCCCGAAACCTGAAACTTGAAAGTAAAGACGCATGGCCGTGCGTCTCTACCCCACAACCTAAACCCTAACCCCGAAACTTGAAACCTGCCTGCCCGCCGTAGCGAAGCGAAGGAGGGAAACCTGAAACCCGAAACCAGTCAACAGTCTTCACCCGGCAGTCAACAGCCTTCATTATCGATAACCTGAAACCTGAAACATTTCAAAACCTAAGCCAAAACATCAATCTGAAGCGCATTCAAATTGCGATAGATACCATTTTCCATTGCAATAAGTTCATCGTGGTTTCCGGTTTCCATCACCTTTCCTTTGTCGATTACAATTATCTTATCTGCTTTACGGATGGTTGACAGGCGGTGGGCGATGATTATGGATGTCCTGTTTTTCATCAGCAATTCGAGGGCCGATTGCACCAGGCTTTCCGATTCAGCGTCCAGGGAGCTGGTTGCTTCGTCAAGGATGAGGATATCAGGGTCTTTTAGGATGGCACGTGCAATAGCGATCCTTTGCCGTTGGCCCCCTGAAAGTTGGATTCCCCTGTCGCCAACCACTGTATTTAACCCTTCGGGGAAACGGTCGATAAATTCCATGGCATTGGCCTTCTGGGCTGCATTTGTAACCTCACCTTCAGAAGCCCCGGGTTTACCGTATTCAATGTTTTCCCTGATGGTGCCGCCAAATAAAATTACCTCCTGGGGGACAATTGCCATCCTGTTGCGCAAGCTGTTGAGGTCGTAATCTTCGATGGGTTTGTTATCGATCAGGATTTGCCCGGATATGGGATCGTAAAAACGGAACATCAGCGCGCCTATGGTCGATTTACCAGCTCCTGACGGCCCAACCAATGCTACTTGTTCGCCCCTCTTTACAATGAAATTTATTTGTACAAGCACATCAACATCCTTACGTCCAGGGTAACTAAAAGAGACATCCTTAAATCGGACTTCCCCCAAATCGCATTGTGGCCGGACCTCTTTATTTATAATGATAAGTTCAGGTACCTCATCGAGGATATCCAACAAGTTTTCGGTGGCACCAATGGCTTTTTGTATCTGCGAATAAAAATCGGCCATACCACTTATGGAACCGGCAATAAAAACTGTGTATAAAACAAACTTGAACAAGTCGCCGGTGGACATACCTTCACCTTGGCTAACAAGGTAAACACCATACCAAATCACCCCAACGATGGAACCAAACATGGCCAGAAAAATGGAGGAGACAAACAATCCGCGCCATTTGGCCCCTTTCAGTGAAACATCTATCACCTCATCGGTCTTCCGTTTGTACCGCAACGATTCGAAGGCTTCATTGGCAAAAGCCTTAACATTGGTAATGGCCTGCAAAGTTTCTTCAACAATGGTATTTGATTCGGCCACCTTGGTTTGCGATTCTTTTGATAATTTACGGATGTAGGAACCAAAAACACGGGCCACTACGGCGATGACCGGAACAATGGCAAGCATAAAAACTGTAAGCTGTGGGGAGATAATAGTAAGAATAGTTATGCCCCCGACAATGATAATGGTTTGCCTGATGAATTGCGCGATAGTGGTAGTAAACGTTTCCTGTAAAAGTGCGATGTCAGATGAAATCCTGCTGTTCAACTCACCCACACGATGGTCAGAGAAAAACGCCATTGGTAGCTTGATGAGGTGGTTGTAGGTGGTTTGCCTGAGAAGTGCAAGTGTTTTTTGGGTAACCACGGCAAACAGGTAAATCCTGAAATATGAAAACACGGCATTGACAATAAAAATACCGATCAATATCATCCCGATTTTATTGATGTCCTCCATCGCACGGCTGTTGGCCGAGTCCAGCAAGTCGCCCATCAGCATCGGAAAAACAAGGGTGGTGAGGCTGCCCAGGATCAAAAATGCCAAACCGGCAGCAAAAGTATATTTCTGAGGTTTGACGAAGCGGAACAGCCGGAAGAAGCGTTTCAATTAGGTTTCGTCTGCGGCAGGCCCGCCTGAATGACGTAGTCGGGCAGGGATTGAAGTGGTAGCTTGTTGATCCCGAAAGCTCTCGGGAGGCGGCTGTAGTTTTTGTTGGTGGGCGGAGGCTGACGTAGGAAGCCCCCGTACCACTTACAAAAACCAGCCGGCATGAGACAACTACAAACGGAAAGCCCGCCTGAATGACATAGTCGGGCAGTCCCGGTTTAGCCGCCCAAAAAACAAATAGCGCAATCAGTGGCATTTCGTTGAAACGAAGACAGTTGCATAAAAAAGCCCGGAAAAACTTCCGGGCTTGAAATTGAAATGGATAAGCTACGAGAAGGCTATTTACTTTTTTTGCCATTGACAATAAAGGCATAGGGCGTATATCCTTCAAGGGGTTTACCCCTCATTTTATTGAAAAGCCCCAAATACTTTTGATGGACTTTCTCTTTTTGTTTTTTATCGTTCACCTTCATGTATTCTATTGATAATTCAATAGCGGCCAACTCTCCTTTTTCAATAATCCCATCCGAAGTTAGTTCTTTCGTTAACACAGGATACCACTTACTCATTCTTTTCTTCATGTTTGCCTGTTCAGCTTTAATTTCTGTCATTTCAGCTTCTGTAAGTTCCATATCTTCACCTAAAAGCGTATTCATCTTAACATTTGCCCGCATCAAAGACTCCTTTTGCTCATACATCATTTTGCGTGCCTTTTTTATCTGTTCCCCAGTAAGTTTTTCTGTTGGTCCATTAAGTTTAATACTCAGTAAATCCAGGGCTTTTTCTGTTTCGCTCAACGAATAGTACATCTTCTTAAAAATTTCTTTTTGCTGTTGGGTAACACCTTCCTGGTTTTTCGAAAGCTCCTTTTTGTACGCCTTTAGCTCATCCTGAAGGTTTTGGGTTTTAACATACAACATTTTTAGTTTTGATTTAAGCTCGGCCATCTCTTTCTCATCAGGTTTCTGCTGTGTTTGTTTTTCTTTGTTAACAAAGAAACCTTCATTGTCTTTCCATTTACTTTCAGGGACTTTTTTGCCATCCAGCCATACTTCGCCGATCTCCTTTCCATCAGTCCCATCTTTGAAAATGACTTTATAGGTTTTGCCATCTTCTGTGGTTATTTTCATGGGTTTCTTCTCATCACCATCAGGTTGAATGGCAGGGGCCAATTCCGGGGGGGTGTCAACATTATTTGCCCCATCAACAATCATTGTCTGATCGGGCATCATCGAATTGAGGTTTACCAGTCCGTCGGGACCGGAGAAGGAAGAGGTTACAACAAAGGCGATAAGCCCTGTTAAGATCACGGCCATGGCCACCGGCCTGCCGTAGGATTTCTGTGTTTGATGTTTTTTTGTGTTCATACGTCTTATTCTTTTAAAAAGTGATTGATGTTTCTTGTAAAATGCCGGTGCCAGCCCGGTCGGCCGCATACAGAACTCCCCGGCACTCACCAGGGCCTTCGACAGGGCCAGTGCCCCAACGGAGGTTGAAATGGTAATATCATCGCAGCAAAGCTCCCGTTCTTCGTCAAAGATGGACGATATCCACCACAATGCAGGATGATAGAAAAAAACAATTTCCAGGATGGCCTTTAGGGTGTTGATCAGATAGTCCTTCCGCCGGATGTGTGCCAGCTCGTGTGCGAAAATTGCTTCAACCTGATCCACCGGCATCGAGAAGAGCAGGCCGGCCGGCAGTAGGATTACAGGCTTGATGTGGCCGATGACCATTGGCCCCCTGGCAAAAACCGACTCTAATAAATGTACATGCTTTTTTACACCAACCTTGTCGGACAATGATTTTAGCATAGCGTGCCATTCCTTGGGCACAGTGCTGGTGCCATGATGTTTGAGCCGTTGGACATAAAAAAGGTTTCCGGTAAATTTAAGCATAAAAAAAACGATACCGGCCATCCAAAGCATTACGATCAAGGATAAATTCATTTCAACCCAGGCCATTACAAATTTGTATTGTTCAGCTACTAATGCCGGTATTGATAAAAATGTAAACCTTTCAGCAATTGTTGATTGTGCCAGAAGTGATCCGATGAGGGATTGACCCTCAGTTTCTGCCGCAATAAAACCGGGTTGATAATTTGTATAAATACTGATAAATGTAATAATGCCGGCCACAAGGATCATTACCAATGATGTTGCCGATAGCAAATACCTGATATTGGTGGAGGCCTTTTTAAATATATTGAGCAAAATACGGAGCGCCACGGCAATGATCAGGATTTGCCAAAGCGAGTGAATGATCGTCCATCCCAGGCTATAAATGGTTTGACCGGAAATAAATTGTTGTATCAGGTTCATGATTGGCCTCCTTCAAGTTTATTGATGTAATCCTTTATTTCGTTCAATTCTTTAGCGGATGCCTGGTGATTGCCAAGCGCTTGCATCACCAGTGTAGAGGCCGATCCGCCAAAAACACCATGCAGCACTTTATCGAGCATTTGTTTTTGGGTATCCGATTTTTCGACCAAAGGATGATAAATATGGCCGCGCCCTTCCTTCGACCTGGACAGAATCCCTTTTTCAGTCATGATCTGCATCAGCTTGAGTGTGGTGGTGTAACCAACTTCGCGGGTTTTATTCTGTTCATCGTTTACCGTCCGTACCAGCGAAGGGCCTTTTTCCCATAGCACCTGAAGTATTTCAAGCTCCGATCCGGTGGGTTTGTGGTTTGTGTTGCTCATTTTGTTATTTCCCTATTTGATGTATTTCGTTATTTGTTTAGTTTGCCTTTTAAAGATGGAAGAATGGAAAGGTGGAAGAATGGAAAAATGAAAAGGTGGAAGAATGGAAAAATGGAAAGGTGGAAGAATGGAAAAATGGAAAGATGGAAAGACGGAAAGCTGATTAGCTGGTGGTTTCCCAACACTCCAACGACCGTAGGGAGTCCGTATGGACACTCCAATACTCCAGTTCTCCAATACTCCAATTCTCCAACACTCCATAACTCCATGTTTTTTTTCTTCTACGAAATTGTTCGTACTTTAAATTACGAAATGTTTCGTAGATTATTGTATTGGGTAGGATTTTTTTTGCCTTTTAATATCAAATAAATTTTCAGTATCTTTGTTGAACCTTTAACTTAAAAACCCAAATTGATATGAAAAACTTAGCCCCCCCCCCCAGGACAATACCTTGCTTACTGATTGTTTTATTGATTTCGCTTTCCTTCCAGCGCCTGAACGCACAACAATGGACAGCTTTTAACGCCATGGATGTTACGGAGCCGGTTTGCACAATTACCTCCTCAACAAATGATTCTGTTACGTTTACTGTAATAATACCTGGCATGTATTCAGAAACGGTGGACAGTTTGCAGCGAATTTGGATACCGGGGCATAACAAAATGGATTCGGTGGGTTTTCCAGAATTACCGGTTGTAAGCTATTTGGTGGCAATCCCCGATTGTGATAGTGTGGCATTGAGTTGTTCGCCAACTGATTCTTTATTGATTAATAACTGGAATATCTATCCTGCGCCGGAAATGGTTGAGGACACCACGGCACAAGGTTTTGTTTACCTTGCCGAAAAGTTTACTTATGATACCACCTGTTATACTACTGACGCATTGTTTCCATCATCAAATACGGAACTTGTAGACAAAGGTGCTTTCCGTGCCCAACATTGCATTAGGGTTGTAATATATCCGGTTCAGTTTAACCCAGTGGGTAACCAATTAAAAGTTTTCTCAGACTTGAAAATTAAATTAAACTTCACTAATGCAAGTGGTTCAGTTAACGAAAACGTAGGTATTTTCAACGAAATCGCAGGGAACACAATGATCAACTATTTAAGCAATGGAAAGAATGCATCCATTAGTTGTGGTGAAGGCCTTCAAAATAAAGGCACTTGGTTTTATGTTGATTCTTTGCCAAACCAGAAAATAGATACTGCATGTGATTACCTAATTGTTACTCCTGAAAAGTTTTATACAGATTCAGTAGGTTTTAGTGCAATTAATAAGCTAGCTGCACATAGGGCAGAATTTAATGGATTTGATGTTGCAATCATCACGACATCAACTATTGAAAAAGAAGTTTTGCCATTAACTCTAAAGCTAAATGTAAAAATTCTGAAGCTAATAGAAAACACCTATAATAGCAGTAATTCAATTCATTCATATGACGATAAACTTGCTTATGTAAATTTATTTGGCGATGTCATTTTGGAACCAAACCTTGATGGAATTCCAACTTATTCTGATGGATATGATGATTTTTTCACCCAGATCACTTACGACACTATCATAAATGGGAATGATACAACTTTAGTATACGACCCCTACCCCGACCTAATGATAGGCCGTTGCAGTGTAGATGATACCACCCAGATAAAAAATGTGGTGCATAAAATTTTGCATTTTAAACCGGATACACTAGCTTGGAAAGAAAACATGCTTACTGTAGTAGGAACCAATACCTATGAAGATGCAATTAGTGATGGGCTTTTAAATTTAAATGAGACTGTAGGTGATCAGTATAATAATAAACTTTCAATCCCAAGTGATTTTAAAAAAACCTTCCCTGCATGGGATACAATACCATATAACCTTGATAGTATTCAAAAGGCGTATCAGGAAGGCCAGATGTTTTTTAATTACCTGGGGCATGGGGCAACCATTGGGTGGCTATCTCCCTTACAGTACTATGACTCTATACCAGGTAGCCCTGATTATAATCTTCCATTTATTGTTAGTTGTGCTTGTCATACAGGGGCTTTTCAGAGTGCTGATGAAGAAGACTGCCTTGGAGAGGAACTGCTTTGCTCTGATTCAGCAAAAGGGGCTATTTGCTTTATTGGTGCCTCAATTTTTTCAACTTGGGAATCGATGCAGTTAGCCTTAGATTATCAGCATTCGCTATTAAATAATTTTTCTGCAGTTATAGGTGAAGCTTTTATGGAAATGAAAATGTCGAAATATATCGAACTTGATCAATGGATAGAACATTTCAATTTATTAGGTGACCCTGCCTTAAACATTTTGTATGAAAATACTGACTCAATTATGCCGGAATTAATCATAAAAGATTATGAAGTAAACTTCGAGCCACAAATCGCCAATACCGGGGACACACTTCAGATTTCACCAGTAATTAGAAATATGACAATCGTGAATATTCCCGATACCTTTTATATTTCATGCAATGCCATAAATAAATTAAGCAATGATACCCTATGGATTGGCAATACCTTGATAAATGGCCTGGATGGTTATGCAAGAGATACGGTAAGCTTCAACTGGATATTGGGGAAGAATGACTATGGTGTTTATGATTTTTTGTTTATGCTTGATACAAGTAACAGTGTTGCCGAAATGAATGATAACAATAATATGACCGTCGTTCAAAAGCCAGTATATTTATATGATGCAGGTTTCGGTTTTACGGGTAGTGCATCAATTAATTCAGCACCAATAAGCTTTAATATTTCAGCGGATTACGCTGGAAAAGAAATAATTTTTGGCAGAAATGTAATTTCCGCAGATGGTGATACTATTTCAACAAACCCCGGGAAATCCAGCGGGCTTACCTGCATTGCAAACCTCACCAATAATCAAAACTACCAAATCATACAACGAATCCATGATGAACAAAAAATAATAATTTCAACCGGTACTCCTAACTGGTCGTACCAATGTTCGGCAGGAAGTTCATTTATAGGCAATCATATAGTTTTTGACATTGACAATAGCGGACATGAAGAAGTTTTGGTATTTGCACAAACAGATGACCTGGTAGCTGGTACCCCAACCCTAATTTGTCTGAACTACAATGGAACCTTGAGATGGGATTTTGACTTGATGGATAATAGTTGCATAGAAGTAATAACATGCCATATTGATGAAATCCCGACAATACTGATCCCCTCTGACAGCGGGGTAATCTACTATGCAAAAGAAAGCAATAACACCCTGGTAATTACCGATTCCATCCCAATTTACCTGTGTAATTCAATGAGCGGTGAATGGTTTGTCGCTGATATTGATCAGGATGGAAATTTGGATTTGGTATTGAATTGCGAAGTGGCACAAAATGGATTTAATAAAGATGCCATAGTATTAATTGACCTTATTAGCCAATCTGTAACACAAAAAACATTTGATGTAGGGGATGAAATTGCTTTATTAGGAATATCAGATATCAATAATGACGGATACATCGAAATTATAACACATATTAACAATTCAGGGATTTGTATTTTGGGGCATGACCTCGATTCATTGAATTTCATTACGGATACAAGCAAATTTGGGAAGGATTTTGTTTCGGGCGACTTTAATAATGACGGGGAAAATGATATCGTCTGTGAAGTTGAGATTAATGATCAGGATTATATAAGAATTTATGAGGCATCAGGTAATGAGTTGTTCACTGTTCCTACAATTTCATCCGTAAATAGTTTTTGGCTTTCAGACATTGATGAAAATGATAAAATCGACCTTCTGTATTCTTCAAATAGAGATTTGTATATTATTGATTTACCAAATAATGGCGAATCGATTGGCTGGCCTGGCCAGAGAGGAAATGTCAGGAACACGGGCACATTATTGCAACCCGCCTATTACAAAGCCAACGACACCGTTTACTGGACCGACAACATCAGCATTCCCGATACTTTTGAAATTCCATCGCGAACAACGGTCATCGTTAAGCCTGGCACACACATATTCGCCAAAGAGGATGCCGAGTTTATTGTGTATGGTAAGCTGATTGCAAAGGGAACTGAACACCATCCCATAAAATTTACCGCCAACGTTATGGGTGCTGAAAAGGATCATTGGGGCGGTATTACGACAAAGACCAGAGGAATTGCCGAGTTGCAGTATTGCCACATAGAAAATGCAACAGTCGGATTATTCCTATATGCAAGTTCACCTGCCGATGTTGAAAATAATACATTTAAAAACAATAAAGTGGGTTTGTGTGCCTATGCCAACTCACCCAATCTTATCGAAAATTACTTTACCCAAAATGGCATTGCATTAGCATGCCATGCCAGTAGCAGCCCTAAGCTTGTTGGAGGCAATCCTTTTAATGTCATTAAATATTATAACGGAATCATTAATAATGATACAGCCATTTCCATTTACAATTCTTTACCTATGATTAAGGATGGCTACAACGATATTTATAACGACACGCTGGGTGTTTACATGGTATTTGTCGACGATTACCCAATCAACCTAAACGTTAGAAATAATTTCTATGGTTCTTCCGATACAAGTGAAGTGTTCACTCATTTTTCACCTTCGGCAAATTTTACCATTGACCCATTGCTCGACAGTGCCCAAACCAATTTTAAGAGCATAACAACAAATAGCGCAGAGGAGTTACTTGCATTAGCCTATGAACGCTTTTACGAAAAACAATACCAAACTGCTGCTCAATTGTTTGAGCAACTTATCCAAATCTATCCTGCTACCAACGAAGCACTCTATGCAATAACTGGGGAATTTGAAGCAACCAAAATAGGCGAATTGGGATGGGCTTATTTTGTTGAAAACATGAATTACCTTTTACAGGATACGGTGATAGACACCAGCCTTGAAAAATATGCTTTCGAATACAAGAACCTTGCATTGAGGGTTGATGGCAAATATACGGATGCCATCGAAAATTACGAAAGCATTATAAATGAACCTGTAAGTTATTACGATTCACTTTACGCTATAATAAACTTATCGAACACACTATTGGAATCGAGTGGATATAAATCGATGGCGGTGATGGAAAAAATTGAAGAAACACTTTTAACTTCTGAATTATCACACATCATCCGAACAAAAGAATTGCTTTTCAGCACAGCGGTTGAAAAACAAACAATAACACCAGAAGGGGGGTGCGTCACAATTAATAACATCTTTCCAAATCCGGCCAGGCGGTCTTTTACCGTAGAATACCATAGCTGCGAGGAAGGTATTTCATTAATAGACCTGTATTCTGCATCAGGAAAAAAGGTATTAGGCAAACAGTTATATGCTCAACCCGGTAAAAACACTTTCCGTTTTAACAAATCTGCTACAGGGTATAAAACTCTAAAACCTGGTGTTTACATAATAAAAGTTACAAATAACAATCAATCTGATTCACAAAGGCTAATTGTCAAATAAACGGAGGGCATATGAAAAAATCAATCATTCTTTTTGTTATCATCATCATACCGCTATTTTATCATTATGAAATTGCAGCTCAAAAGATTACCCGAGGCCCTGATATTGGTGAAATCTATTTCCTTGGCCCGACAAATACTTACATGGGGCTTTATTATTCATCTGATTTTGGTGAAACTGCTGTCTGCACAGACGATATAATGAATATTCACGCCATTGCAGCAGACTTGACAAAGGGCGGGATATATTGTGTTGAATCTCCTTCAAACCTTTATTTCTCAACAGAATATGGCAATAACGGATCCTGGATTGTTAAAAATAGTGGCATCAGTCTCTATATTAAAAGTGAAAGAATAAATGGTGAAATCTATTCAGATTGGTATTACCATAGTATTGATTATGGTTCAAATTTTAATTACCTAAATGGGAATGGATATTTTGGGAATATGAAGGACTGGGATATAGGAGCAGAAAACAATTATGGTTATATTGTTGTTTACAAACAAGGTATTGTTGATTCTGTGTACTTCCTACGCACAAATAATAATTTTGAAGATATATATCAGGCAAATGTTTTTAATTATTTATGGAATGATAAGATTACAATTTCCAGGGGTTATTTTGGTGGAGAAGTTTTTTTATTGAACATTGATGAAACGGAGATAATCTATAGTAGTAATTTTGGAACTATTTTTAAACAAATATGCAAATTTAATGTTGGAGAATTTTTTGAGGCTGAAATATTAGGTGGAAGACAAGAAGGAGAACTATATATACTTTGTAATTTCGTAAACATGATGTGGCAAAACGCCCATACCTATATTTTCCACTCAACAGATTATGGTAAAACCTTTGAGGTTTTTCATCCTTTTTCGAAAGGCAACCAACCGGTGCTCGCAAATTTCTCTTCTGTACAAACTGAGGGTATTGTACCCTTTACCATTGAATGGTGCAACTTTTCAATTGGTGAAGATGTAACTTATGAATGGGATTTTGATAACAATGGTACAATAGACAGCAACGAAGAAAACCCTGTTTACACTTATGAGGAAGCAGGAGTTTATTCAGTAAAACTAAGTGTTGTGGGCAGCGATAGCACAAACAGTTTCACCAAAGAGGATTACATTACTGTTTCCCCATTCCCTGCCCAACCCCAGGATTTAACCGCCGAAATAATAGATGATGATGTTTCACTTAACTGGCAACCTATTTTACTTGATACCACCCTGCTGGGCTATAATGTTTACCGTGACACTACCCTGTTAACACCTGAACCAATAACCTCAACATCTTACGAAGACCTAAACCTCCCCAACGGAACTTACGAATATTGTGTAACTGCAGTTTACACTTACGCTGTATCTGAGAAAAGCTGTGTGGAAGCCAGCATAACTGTTGGAATTGAACAATGGAAAGAAGCTGGTTTAATGATTTACCCCAACCCTGTCCATGAAAATATTTGCATCACGTTTCCGGGAAGATTTAACGTGTCGGTTTTTGGTAGTGGTGGTGAGCAGCTTCTCCAAAAAACGGCTTACAACCTCTCTGCACAATTCCAGGTTCAGGACTGGCAAGGTGGCATTTACTTTTTTGTTATAGATTCCGGTGAAAAGCAATTTCTGAAAAAGGTAGTTGTGAAGTAAGGTTCTTAAATTTGGATTTTGAGTTTTGAGCTTTGGATTTTGAACTTTGGAATTTGGATTTTAATGGTATCCATACTCATAAATCAAAATATATTTTCGTGCCGGTGATTGACCTTGCCCTGAAATTGAAGCCCTTACCTCAGTTACATTTCCATCTTCATCGTAATCGCGTTCCAGTTCGTGGTTGGTGCCGCCATTGCGGTTAACCTCTTTTTGGGTTGTGGCATTTCCATGGTCATCGTAGCCAAGTGTCGTAGTGGTTTTCTTATAAGGGCTTTCTTCCATGATTTCGACCATCCGGTTGTTGGCATCAAAGGTGTATTCGTGCTTTTCAACCAGTTTGCCTTCAGTATCGTATTTAAGTTGTTTTGTCCGGTTCGAGTTTTCATCGTATTCGTTCACCAGGCTAAATTCTTCTTCCTCATCCATTACTTCGGCTTCGAGCACATTGCCCTTTTCATCTATTGTATATTTATTTTTCCTCACCAGGTCACCATCTTCAATCACCTCCTCGCCAACAATAAACCCTCCGGAATACTCAATCTTTTCCTCTTTTTCAAGATCGCCGTCCTCATCCTTCAATATTTTGTACACTAGTTTCCCGTCCTCATTATATTGATAAAGGGTGGTATCCTTTGATCCATCAAGGTAATGGACGTATTCTTTGATGAGTTTGCCATTTTCATCCCTTTCGTATGAAAGTTTTTCTTCCAGGTCATCAAACTCGCTGTAAGCCTCCTCACCAATCAGGTGCCCCTTATCATCATAAATATAAACTGATTTCCCGGTCACATTACCATAACCATCAAATTTAACCTCCTCAACAGGATTTCCATTTTCATCATATTTTGACCGTAAATAATCAATCCGCTGTTTGTCCCTGAAATCTTCAAATTTACCTTCCGGCGGAACATCAATCCTGTATGCCGACATCGACTTTAATTTTCTTTTCATATCTTTAATTTTTAAATGATCAAATGCTTAAATGAAACCAATATCCTAATACTACGACATTTTACTATCAGAAACCCGCAACAGACGCACGGCCGTGCGTCTCTACCCAGCCCACAACCCACAACAAAATGTACAGACGCACGGCCGTGCGTCTCTACCCAGCCCACAACCTGCAACAAAATGT
>NIVA01000210.1 GCA_002254335.1 Bacteroidetes bacterium 4572_114
GATGTGTTATTATCAATTTCCTGACGGATAAGTTTGAGCTTTTCCTGGGCCTTGTTTTTAAGTTCGTTCAAAACCTTCCCCATCTCTTTTCGTTCATCGGGGGCTACATTTTTAAACTCGCCAAACAGGGCGGGGATAATCCCTTTTTTACTCAAATATTTTATCCTGAAATTATCCAGTTCTTCAACCGATCCGGTTTTGAAATTTTCTATGGAATTTAATATTTCCCTGATTTTTTCCTTCATGGGGATGTGGGTTTTAATGATTCAATGCTAAAATGCTAAAATGTCAACAATGCCAAAAAGGAAAAAGTTAAATACAGTTCTACACAAGCCATAAAATATCACAGACTTAGGTATTAAGGGATATTTATGCATTTAAGCATTGCTGCATTTCATCATTATAAACAAAATTATTAATGGAACAGCAAAATTATTGTTTACCTCTAAAATGGTAGTAGAACCAACTATTTAATAATCTCAATGGTCATTTTAACCTCTTCAACGGGCCTGTCGCCAGGTGCGGTTTGTACGGCTGCAATTTTATCGATTACATCAAAACCATCGGCTACCTGTCCAAACACTGTATATGCACCGTCGAGATGTGGTGTGCCCCCCACCGTACTGTACGTTTCGCGTTGTTCGGGGGAATACTTTACGCCAGACCGCGCTTCCACCTGGTCGAGCATTGAACTGTTAAAAACCTGCCCCTGGACAATATAAAACTGCGATCCCGATGAGGCTTTTTCAGGATTTACCTGATCGCCCATCCTGGCAGCGGCCAGTGCACCCTTTTTATGATAGTGGCCTGGAAGTATTTCAGCCGGGACAGTATAACCGGGATCCTGTTTGCCATCAGCACTCGAACCACCTTGTATCATGAAGTTTTCGATAACACGGTGGAATGGGGAACCATTGTACCAGCCATCATTCACCAGCTTTACAAAATTATCCTTGTGCTGGGGCGTGTCATTGAAGAGCAACCCTTTGATGTCACCATAATCGGTATGAATAATAAACTTCACCATTTTTTCTTGTGTTAATCCGTGAATGTTAAAAAATAATACTGCAACTGCGAAAAGAAAAATTCCCTTTTTCATAAATTTTAATTTTAAATTTCCTGCAAAAAAAGGGAATTTTTATCAGATAGGACTGATATTTATTCAAATGTATTATTTACCGGTGGTTATTCATCAATCAAAGTAAGGGTAATTTTCACGTCCTCGGCGGGCCGGTTTGAAGCACCTGTGTTAACAGAAGCAATTTTATCAATTACTTCCATACCGTCGATAACCTCGCCAAAAACAGTGTATTGGGTATCAAGGAAAGGGGTGCCCCCAATTTCTTGATAAACATTAATTTGCTCTGGGGTATAAATAGCGCCTGTCCTTTGTGCAAGGTTGTTTAATTCGGCCGCCGAGGTTTTTTTACCCTGGACAATATAAAACTGGGATCCAGATGACCTTTTTTCCGGGTTCACCTGATCGCCTTGCCGGGCAGCGGCAAGTGCCCCTTTTTTATGATAAAAACCGGGGTGAAATTCTGCTTCAATGGTATATCCCGGGCCACCGGTACCAAGCCTTTGTCCGGGCTTTGCATTTTTTGAATCCGGATCGCCGCCCTGGATCATAAAATCCTTTATTACCCTGTGAAAAAGCGTGCCGTTATAAAAACCTTCATTTACCAGTTTAATAAAGTTGTCGCGGTGCTTTGGCGTTTCATCGTAAAGTATCAAGACCATGTCACCATATCTGGTGCTTAGTTTTACTTTTTGGCCCTTTTGTTCAACCGTTTTTTTGGCATCATCCGACTTGGTATCGGCTTTTGCCTGCTTAGTTGTGGTTTGTTCTTTTTTTGCTGTTCTTGCTTTGGGTTTTTTCTCCGTGGATTGATTATTACATCCTAAAATAAATAAGCCAAACACGATAATAAGTCCCGCTAAAAAATACTTTTTCATAGTAAAAATGTTTTCAGTGTTCCGATTTTAAATTGCATTTAATTTTGATACTGTGTTAACTACTAATTGTATGAAATATTATATTTTGCAATTAATTACCTCTACAGTGAATGGACTGTGTTTAGAAGTGTTAGTTTTTTTTTGAATTTGTTGCGAAAGCTTTTCGGGTTGGAATTGTTTTGGTTTCGGGTTGCGGAAAATTACTGACGCAGATCGGCACGGAAAAGCACTGATAAAAAAAATCCGCATAACCAGCGCAAATCCGCGTCAAAAAAAAGCATGGTTGCGGGTTTTGGGTTTTGGATTTTGAGCTTTGGGTTTCAAACTCATACGGTCTTCCGCTTCTCGTTGTAGCACCTCCTGCACAAAGGCTCGTAGCTCTCCTTTTCGCCCAGCACAACAAGTTTGTTCCCCTCAACTATCCGGTGGGAGTATTGTGCCAGGTTGCCACACCTGATACAAATTGCATGTACTTTGGTAACATATTCGGCACTTGCAAGCAGCGATGGGATTGGGCCAAACGGCTCTCCGGTAAAATCCATGTCCAAACCTGCAACAATTACCCTAATCCCACTATTTGCCAGTTTATTGCAAACGGATTTAAGTTCAGTATCAAAAAATTGTGCTTCATCAATGCCCACAACATCAACATCATTTGCCATTAGCAGGATTTGAGAAGCCGATTCGACCGGTGAAGATGGGATTGAAGATTCATCATGTGAAACCACATTTTCTTCGTCATAACGGATGTCAACCGCAGGTTTAAAAATTTCAACTTTCTGCCGGGCAATTTTTGCCCTTCTTAACCGGCGGATAAGCTCTTCGGTTTTTCCAGAAAACATCGATCCGCAAATTACTTCTATCCATCCTCGGCGAAGGGCCGGGTCAATTTTATATTCGAGAAACATGAAATTTTATTTTTGGGTTTGATATATCACTAATCATCGTTTAATTGGCTTTCAATTATTGTTTGTTGTTCTTAAAACCCCCGCTCTAATTTATCATCAATTTTCAATAATTCTACATAATGTGACCATCCCAATTGGTGCGACAGTGTCGCACCTTTTTGAAATTCAAGGTAGAATTGCCTCATTCTCTTTACATTACTCAAGCTAAAACCCTTGCCGTGAACTATTGTTAAGTCTTTAGAAATATTTTGGGGTAACGCTTTTCCGTATTCAGCCCTTTGCTTGCCTTCTTGCTCAAACTCAACTATATCCTGACCAATTTTCCAGTATGTTTCTACTAAATGAGAGTTTACAGCAATTGTCGCATTTCGTTGCCCTTGCCTGTAGGTGTCAGAAATCTGAGTAATTAAAGCCTGGTAATTATTGTCTGATTTTATCAGTTCTTTCATTTGCAAGGATAATGATTTAGTTTTTTAATCGTTAAAACCACGACAAATTTAAAGAATAAAACCACAAACAAACACCTGAATTAATCAAATCTATGGAAACAATACCCTCCCGGGAAAGTATCAGCAGGCTAATCAGGAAAATACAAAATGATTGGGAAAGGGCAAATAAAGAAGATGCCGGGTTTTCAAGGATCGATAAAGACATCCTGATGGACGACCTTAAAAAAGTAACGCCCTTCGCCCGAAGGATCAAAAACAGAAGATAAAACCCTCCCAAAACAACCGGACGGTTTTGTAGATAGACCGGAAGAAACTTCTGATGAAATTAAAGATAATGCATCTGCAAATATTGATGAAACAGTAAATGAAGTCCAGGAAACCCTACAGCAAAATTATGAGGTGGGGGAAGACCCTTTTCAGCAACCTCCGGTTGAACTGGAGATTGTGGGAACAGGGGAAAAACAACCCGAACAAAAACCGAAAGCCGAAAAAGTGCACCAGCAACCCCCCTTAGCTCAAAAAGCCAGGGTTAAGCCACAACAAGAAAAAAGGGTAACACTTGATCTTTTTAGCCCTGAAGCCTTGCAAATAATTGATGGGTTAAAATTAACCACAGGCACCGAAGAAAACAGGCCCACCTTTAATAAACTTTTGGAAATTGTAAAACGCAGGTTTCATTAATCTCTTTACAAACTACAAAAATCAAAGTATTTAAAAATCGGCAACTTAAATCTTATAAAATCTCTTTATATCAGCGTGTTATTAGAATTACCCTTTTTATTTTTGAAATTTGTTGTTTAGCATTACCCACTAAATTCGTAGTAGAACCCTAAAATTTATACTTAAACCCAACTAAAATGAAAAACCCGTTAATCTCATTACTACTTTTCCTGTTTGTTGCCTCGCTCTCCTCATGCCTGGAAAATGATACAGAATATCTTCCGCTGGGAAGTGTAGAATTACAAATGACAGAAGATTTGTCGGTCAGCCCCAGGAGGCTGCATTTTAATTTTTTCACTGAGGAGGATTATGAATGTATCAACTATATCATACGTTACACCTCCACCTCAACTGCCGGCAATATTGACATCAACCTTATTGATATTGAAAAAACCGCCCTCTGTCTCACAAACCACGGGCCTGCCCTTGTGATTATAGAACTTGACAGCTATCAGCCGGGAAATTACGAAGTATTGATCAAGGTAGGCGATGTTTCAAACACAGGCTCTTTAGAGGTAACCGAAGAAAAATATGTAATTACTTTTGATGACCCCGAAATGTTGACAGCCCAATATGATACCCTCCACCGTATCCCTGATGATATGATCTGGGGCATTGTAGGATATTATTCTGAGGAAGGGGAACTTATAGTTGACTCTTTCCTCGATTCGCTGGAAAATATCGGGGCACAACCACGGGTCCTGAGCACAGGTGATTACGGTTATTTCCAGGCTGACAGCATCGGCCAAATCATCGCACCGGAAGGCCTTGAGTTTAATTTCACCAAAACATTTGTTTATGATTATCCCGGACTAATGGGGCCGGTGCAGGAGGCGATAAATTATTTTTCAGATATCTACACAAACGATCTTTATATTTATCTCTACAATTCAGAAGGGGAAATTTTTATTTCTGACAATTAAGATTTCTCAATGATAAAACAAATCTTAACAATCCCTAAACTTTCAGCAAGTTACACTAAATTGAGTAATTTCGCGCCCCGAAACAAATCATACATTAATTTGTTTATTGACCAACTGTCCTGGTGTGCCATGGTTGATTGATAATCTTAGGTTTAGAAATTTATTTTTAAATCAAACAACACACAGGCAACCATTCATATACTTATAGGTCTAAATAATTACTTTACAAAACAAAACAGGTATTAACATGAGAAAAATTTCCACATTGCTGCTCCTTGCAGTATTATTAGTTTCCGGCATCAGCTTATCTGCCGCAGGAAGCAAAACCATCACCGATCAGTTAAATAAAAAAATTGAAGTTTCAACTGATAATGAGATGATCAGGATCAATATCACACTCAGTGAAAAATTTGATTCACAAGCCCTTATTCAACAAGTTGAATCAATAAGGCAAACCGACAGGCGCGAATATGTAATTTCTGTATTAAAAGATTTTACAAGCCTTTCGCAGGAAGGAATAATAGCACAACTTAATGATTTTCAACGGTCGAATACTGTTGAGAAGGTTACAACCTACTGGATTGCCAATGTGATCAATTGTTACGCTACATCTTCAGCTATTGAAGAACTTTCGAAACGTAGCGATATTGCAAGTATCGACTATGATGAATACAGGGTACTTCTTGATCCCAGGGAAAATGAAAACGGACATTTTGAGCCGGGAAATACGGATAACAGGGAAATTACCTGGAACGTCATTAAAATTAATGCAACTGCTGTTTGGGCA
>NIVA01000028.1 GCA_002254335.1 Bacteroidetes bacterium 4572_114
AGTTTGTCCTCAAAAATGCTTTCAAATTTATCGCTAAGATTTATTGTGTTTATATATTCCCTTAGTTTTGATTGATTTAATGCATCAAGAAATTCGCCGAATGATAATGGGTACATATAAATACTTTGTATCCGCCCTACCGGCATTTTGAAATTTTCAGACTTTAGGGCAAATTCAATTAGCGATCCGGCCCCAATGACGTGCAACCCCGGCATCTTCTCATAAAAATACCGCAACGAAGAAATCACCGACGGGTAATCCTGTATTTCATCTAAAAACAGTAATGTTTTTCCGGGGTTAATACTCTCGTTCGATAATATGGATATTTTTTCAATTATCGATTTAGGGTCATAATTATCGAAACATTGCCCAAATTCAGGTTTTTCTTCAAAATTTATTTCAACACAATTTTCAAAATTGGCTTTTCCGAATTGCCTTACAGAGTATGTTTTCCCTGTCTGTCTTGCCCCTCTGATTAACAATGGTTGCCTGACCTTACTGTTTTTCCATTTCCTTAAAAAAACACTTATATCTCTTTGCATTTCAAATAGTTTTTAAGTTTATTTTGCAAAGATAATATATTATGAACAAAACACAAGGTTGTTTTATGCCCATATTGAACAAAACACAAGGTTGTTTTATGCCCATATTGAATAAAACACAAGGTTGTTTTTTGTTAAACCATTAATCTGGCTTACTTTAGCTTGTAAACCCGCTTGAGCCAATTAGGAAGGACGAGGGCACCAATGATGATGTAAGGATAATAACTAACCACCCGCCATAAAAGTGCAAGGGCGGCAACCAATCCAAAAGGGATAAAATCGCCAAGGAAATCAGAAAATAGAAATTCAGCTACGCCACTGCTGCCCGGGGTTGGGCTAATGAGCAGGATGACCCACATCACCAGTTGGCGGGCATAAATCAAGAAATGCTGTCCCACGGGGGTAATCGACAGGATAAGGAAATTGACCACCCAAAAACGGGCTGTCCACGAAAAAAAGGTTGCTATATATGCCCTGGCCCAAAAAGTGAAAGGCTTCCCCTTCAATTCACGGGAGGTTGTGATGATATCATCGCCGGTCTCCCCTGCCTGTGGACGCCACTTGCGCAGAAAAGGGATTTTAAATATCCTTAACAGAATCCATTTAAAGCCCCTTGGCCTGATAAAAATGCCATAGGAAATAATCGCGGTAAGCACCAGGATAAATGCATAGCCGAGAAAAAATATCCCTTGCAGGCCCCACTGGGTATTCATAAATAAATAACTGCCCTCGCTGGTGAAGAGTTGATTTGTCCCTACGATAATAAATAATACAGGGACCATGGTAATATAAAAAAGTTCGTCCAATAATGCCGTTACCATTACAATTGCTGTTGACCGCCCTGCGCTAATCCCTTCTTTTGAAATGATGTAGAGTGCTGCGGCAGACCCACCCACAACGCTAGGTGTAACCGATGAGGCGAATTCCCACAACATGATCACATCAAACGACTTCCTCCACGAAAGCTCCTTGTCGGTAAGCAGGCGGATGCGGAACATATAGGCAACATCGCGTGTTACCATCAGCAACAAGGCAATAAAAATGAACAGTGAAGAATAATAAGTCCATTGAATATCGTAGAAGGGTTTGGGGTCGAAATCATGGAAAACAAGGTATGCCACAACGGCAAGCCCGATCGCCACCGGGATGATCACCCGTTTGAACTTGAAAATTTTAAGGACTTTTTTATGTTGTTCCGTCATGGCTGGTTGAATCCGCTTTTATTGCATTGCAAAAGTCTGAATAATTTATCGGGTTTCCAAAAGAGAATGATTTCCAAACGTTTTTTGGTCACATAATTAAGCACGAAATTTTCTTTAAGGTAAAACAAATAAATTTTTAAACGGCGCATTATCAATGTATTAAAAATATGAAACTATCAAAAATGCCATATAGGCAGTTGGCTCGCCCCCAATAACGTCATGTTGGCAGTGCTTTTTTGATGGTATAAAAATTGATAAATCCAGAAAAATATAAGGATTTTAAAAAATAAACTAAAACAAGAAAGGAACTATATTATGACACTTTCAAAATGGAACACCAACCACGAATTATCAGATTTGTTTAACGACTTATTTGGAAATGCTTCGAACGAGCAAATGAAACAAAGGAAATATGAATGTGCGCCCTCCACAAACATCATCGAAAAAAATGATGGGTTTGAACTGCACATGGCCGTGCCAGGCGTAGAAAAGAAAGATGTGAAGATAAATATGGAGAAAAATGTATTAAACATCACATCCGAAAAGGAGGCTGAAAAGGAAGATGAAGGGACGAAATATGCCCGGAGGGAGTTTGTTTACGGAACCTTTTGCCGGTCGTTTACTTTGCCCGACACCATCGACACTGAAAAAATCAGTGCTGATTTTAAAAATGGGATATTAAAAGTGAACCTGCCCAAAAAGGAAGAAATAAAAATCAGCAAGGAAATAAGTATTTCTTAATTTTGTGTTGAAAATAAAAAAAAGCCGCTCAATTGAGCGGCTTTTTTTTGGTAGTTAGGCTTTACCAAAAACTTTTTTGAACAGTGTTTTTTTACCGTCTTCATCATCATCGGTGTAATAACCGTATCCATAGCCATAGCCGTATCCATAGCCATAGCCGTATCCATAACCATAACCGTACCCATACCCATATCCGTAGCCATACGAACCGCTCCCAAGTTTAACATCATTTATCATGATATAGACGTCGGGGATTTTCCGGTTTTCGATGTCTTTAATAATTGATTCAAATACTTTTTTATGGGTATAATTTTGCCGTACAAGGAACAGGTTGGCATCAGTATATTTCATTAGCAGGAAAGCATCGGTAACGAGGCCAACTGGTGGTGTGTCGATAATGATATAGTCGTATATCTTATGAAGTTTTTCCATCAACTCGTCCGCTTTTTCAGATGCTATCAATTCGGCAGGGTTGGGGGGCACCGGCCCGGCCATAATGATATCAAGGTTTTTTACAGGCGATACCTGGATAATATCCTCCAAAGAACTTTTATTGATCAGGTATGAACTGATCCCCTCTGTATTTGTTAACCCGAAATCCTGGTAAATCTTAGGCTTTCTCAGGTCGTACCCCATCAACAGGGTTTTCTTTCCGTACATGGCAAAGATGCAAGCCAGGTTTATTGACACAAAAGTTTTTCCGGTGCCTACCATGTCGGAAGTTACCAGTACAGTTTGTTTATCTTTTCCTTTGGTGAGATATTGCAAATTTGTACGGATAGACCTGAACGATTCGGCAATAGAAGATTTTGGACTGTCTGCAACAACCAATGCCCGTTCTTTATTGTTATGTATCACATGGCCAACTATCGGGATATTGGTAATTTTTTCTATCTCTTTTCTCTCAATGATATTGTCATTGAGGTAATCTTTTGCAAGAATATAACCAATAGGCAAAACAAGCCCTAGAACAAGTGCAATAAGGTAATTCAGGCTTTTTTTAGGATAAACTGGCGAGCCACCCTGTCTTGCGGCATCAACAATCTCATTGTCGGGCAGGTTAGAGGCCTTTGCAATTTGTGCTTCCGAACGTTTTTGTAGCAGGTATGTATATAGGGCATCGTTTAGCTTAAACTTTCGTTCGATACCAAAAAGCAGCCTCTGGGTCTGGGGAAGTTTATTGATTTTGCTGTCGAGACTGGAAATACGACCATCAATGTCCGCTATGGAAATTTGAGAAGTATGTACAATGTTTTGAATGTTTTCGAGAATGGTGTTTTTTACGGTCGCTATCCGTTGATCCATGCCCAGGACAAGCGGGTTCTTTTCGGAGGAATTAAACAACAGGTCGGCACGCTCGGTGTAAAGGTCTGCCAGGCCCGATATCAATTGGGATAAAAGCGGGTCTTCAATCCCCATCGAAGAGGGAATTACGACATCATAAATGTTTTCACGCTTTTTTTGAAGGTAATCCTGCAGGTTTTTATAATATTTCGATTTAACAATAAGCTGTGCCTTTTGATTTTCAAGGTTGCGCATGGTTTCAAAAACCTGTTGTGCCTGGAAGTCGAGGTCCATCACCTCGTTGTTCACCCTAAAGTCCTGGAGCTTGGTCTCTGTGTAATTCAACGAGTCGGTAATGTCAACCAGTTCCGAGTCGATAAAGCGAATTGTATTTACGGCAATCTGGTTTTTCTTTTCAATGCCCCGGTATAAATATTCTTCGGTGAGCTTGTTCAGGTAATCGGTCAGTTTTTTTGAATTACCACCCTTCAGCGATATTTCAACTATTGAAGCTTCGCGGTTAATGGGTTCAATCTTCAGCCCCCTGAACCGGTCGATAAGGCTTTTGAAATCATTTAACAAAAATGATAAGTTTTTGCCAATAAAATCTGCCTCAAAGTTTTCGGTAAGCAAAAGTTTAAATTTGTAATTCTCCGATTCAATCTCGTTTCCAAAACCAACCCTTTGGTTAATGATAAATTCCATCACTTCACCATCGTCTTCCTGGGCACTAAAATCATACAACATTGCTTTTTCGGCCTGTGCTTCAATCCTATATTCTGAATTGGACAGTATGAAAATATTAAATTTTACATTCTTTGGCTGAACATGGGTTGAGTCGAAGATAACCTGAAAAGGCGAATTATTATACAATTCAGTGGTAATGAAATTTTCTTCCTTAAAGTACGACACCTCAAAATTAAGCCCATTAATGGTACGGGCCGTTAAGCTATATGAATTAAGGATGCCGATTTCATTCTCAAGGTTCTGCTGACTGTTCATTATACCAATCCCGAGCAGGTTTTGGCCGGCCTTATCATCCTTGATAAGCACGGTGGTCTTTACCTCGTAAACAGGTTTGGTATATTTGTTAAAAAGAAAAGCTATGAGCAGGGCAACAAAAATAGCAAGCGCAAAAAAATACCAGAACCTAAAAAACTTAAAGAACAATGATTTCAGGTCGATAGATTCTTCTTGCTCAATGTTTTGGATGTTAGAATTATTTTCCACTTTCGGGTTAATTAGTTTTAAAGAAATTAATTAAAAGTAAAGTTGTAGTTATGGTGGTGAAGATAAGCGTATAAGGGAAATTAGCAAAGGCATAATTCTTTCCTTTTACAGGTGGCACATAAACCACATCGTCGGGTTGAATGTAGTAATAATCAGATTCAAGGATGTTGATGTCGTTCAGGTTAAGTTGTATTACTTTCGTTCCATCCTGGGTTTCCCTCACAAGATAAATTTTATCCCTTTTTGCAAATGAGGTCATGTCGCCTGCCATGGCAATAAGTTCAAAAATATTCATTTTATTCTGGTAAATATTAACGATGCCCGGCCGGTTAACTTCGCCAATTACGGTTACTTTAAA
This sequence comes from Bacteroidetes bacterium 4572_114, assembly GCA_002254335.1. GTDB lineage: Bacteria > Bacteroidota > Bacteroidia > Bacteroidales > 4484-276 > 4484-276. Next base: position 5,358 of record NIVA01000028.1, read on the forward strand.
AATGGCCAGCTTTACAATAACAGTGGTTTCTTTAAGGTAATCCTTAACGATGTCCTGGATGAGGTCTTTTGCCTGCTCAAGGGATAATCCCTTCACATATATTTTGCCTACAAACGGGAAATCAACATATCCCGAATCGCTGACCATATAACTGTTGAGGTAAATCCCGGCATCGTTGTAATAATTTGAACTTCTGGAGACATCCTCCCCACCAAAAAAATTTTCCGCTTTTGCCAAGGCACTGTTAACTTTTATATACAGGTTGTCACCGGGCTGAATGTGGTAGGCTTCATTGCCCTTATTATGGAAATGTGACCTGGGCGAATCCCCTTTTTCCACTTCTTGTTGTAGATATTCAATTCGCTTCATGGGCACACAAGAAGAAAAAAAGTATGTGCCAACGATCAAAATCAAAATCAAACGAAAGAACAATAGTAGTTTTTTTCTCATAAAAAATATTATTATGATTTTTTTTCAGCCCATAAAACAGGCTTTTTGTTTTGAGTGCGCAAAAGTAGTTTAAATTGGCAAAACCCCGAATTTTTTTTTAGGATTGATCCCCAAATTTTAATTGTTATACCTTTGCCGCGTTTTTCATAAAAAAATATAGGAGTAAATTATGGCTAAAAACCTCGTTATTGTTGAGTCTCCGGCGAAAGCCAAAACCATTGAAAGATTTTTGGGCAAGGATTTTACCGTTAAATCTAGTTTCGGCCACGTGCGTGATTTATCAAAAAAACAACTTGGTGTTGATGTTGATAAAGGGTTCAAACCCAATTATATCATATCAGAAGACAAGAAGAAAGTGATTGCTGAACTGAAAAAGTTGGCAAAGGATGCTGAGATGGTCTGGCTTGCAACTGATGAAGACCGCGAAGGGGAAGCTATTTCATGGCATTTGTTCGAAACTTTAAAACTTGAAAAGGACAGGACGAAAAGAATAGTCTTTCATGAGATCACAAAAAAGGCCATCGACGATGCCATCAATAATTATAGAAGCATCGATTTGAATTTGGTTGATGCCCAGCAGGCCCGGCGCGTACTCGACAGGTTGGTGGGATTTGAACTTTCACCTGTTTTGTGGCGTAAGGTAAAGCCCGCGCTTTCTGCAGGGCGGGTACAGTCGGTTGCCGTAAGGCTGATCGTTGAGCGCGAAGATGAGGTTAAAAACTTTAAGGTTACTTCGTATTACCGCGTTACCGCCGATTTCAAAATCGAAAATAATGGAAAGGTGTCCGAATTAAAAGCCGAACTGCCCTCTCGCTTTAAAACTAAAGAAGAGGCTGTTGAATTTTTAAACACCTGTATCGGTGCAGAATTTTCGGTTAACGCGATAGAAAAAAAACCGGCTGTCAAAAAACCGGCGCCACCTTTTACTACTTCCACATTGCAACAGGAGGCAAGCCGCAAACTTGGTTATAGTGTCTCCAAAACTATGCTGGTTGCCCAACAGCTTTACGAATCCGGTAAAATAACTTACATGAGGACCGACTCGGTGAACTTGTCTGACCTGGCACTGGGAATGGCAAAAAAGGAGATCACCGACAATTTCGGTGAAGAGTACCATCAGTCCAGGAAATATTCGACCACAACCAAAGGTGCACAAGAAGCCCATGAAGCCATCAGGCCATCGTACCTTAACCAGCATGAAATATCGGGCACCTCCGACCAGAAGAGGATGTACAGCTTAATCTGGAAACGGACCATAGCCTCGCAGATGAGTAATGCCAGGATGGAAAGGACCACGGTTAATATTGGGATATCAAAAACCAGTAAAAAATTTGTGGCCAAAGGAGAGGTCTTGATATTTGACGGGTTTCTTAAGGTTTACCTCGAATCGACCGATGAAGCCGACCAGCAGGCCAAAAGCGGAGTACTCCCACCTTTAAAGGAAGGGCAGAAACTTCCGTTGGTAAAAATGGATGCCACTGAGCGCTTTACACAACCACCGGTTAGATATAATGAAGCCAGCTTAGTGAAAAAAATGGAAGAACTTGGCATTGGCCGCCCGTCAACTTATGCGCCAACTATCTCCACCATACAAAAACGCGAATATGTATTAAAGGAAGACCGCCCCGGAACAATAAGGGATTTTAACCTCATCACCTTGAAAGACAAGGAAATTTCCCATACGGTGAAAAATGAAAAAACAGGCCAGGTCAAAGGCAAACTTATCCCTACTGATATTGGGAATATTGTTAATCAATTCCTTATAAAGCATTTTGTTAACATTATGGACTATAATTTCACGGCAAAGGTGGAAAAGGAATTTGATGAAATTGCTTTGGGGCAAAAGGCGTGGAACAAGATGATTGAGGCGTTCTACAAGCCATTCCACAAAAGGGTTGAGACCACCATTGAGAAAAGTGAAAAATTTAGTGGCGAAAAACTCCTGGGCCAGGAACCGGAAAACGGCAAAAACATATTTGTAAAAATAGGGCGCTTCGGCCCGATGGTGCAAATGGGGGACACAGAGAGTGAAGAAAAACCTCGTTTTGCCGGGTTAAAAAAAGGCCAGACACTTGAGAACATCACCTTGCAGGATGCCCTGGACCTTTTCAAATTCCCACGCTCTGTCGGAAACTATGAAGATGAAGAAATGACCGTTTCCATTGGCCGTTTCGGACCATACGTAAAGCATAAGTCAAAGTTTTATTCTTTGGCCAAAACCGATGACCCTTTAACCGTTGATGATGCCAGGGCTATTATTATTATCGAAGAAAAAAGAAAAAAAGACCGGGAAAAGGTCATTAAAAAGTTTGATGAAAATCAGGAAGTCCAGGTTTTAAAAGGAAGGTGGGGGCCGTATATCTCAATAGGCAAAAAGAACATTAAGATACCAAAAGGTACCGAACCGGAAAAACTAAGCCTGGAAGATTGCCTTAAAATTGCTGAAGAAGCAGATAAAAAACCTACAAAAGCAAGAAGGGCAAAAAAGAAATAATTTAAATGGAAATCGCTCTATATCTCGAACCGGCAAATCCGACAAAATTCCATTTTAGCAAATCGGAAAATGACCCACGTTTTGGTGACGGGATTAAAATATTTTCAGAGAATGATAATGAGGATATCCTTCGTGGATTTGATGTCGCAATCCTGGGGGCCCACGAAGATCGCCTGGCAATAAACAACACCGGATGTGCCCATGCAGCAGGACAAATCAGGGGACACCTGTACCGGCTTTATAAAAACAGTGCCAACATCAGGATAATCGACCTTGGTGATATCAGGCAGGGCAACGGAGTTAACGACACATATTTTGCGTTAAAAGAGGTTTTGGTTGTGTTGCTCAGGGCAGAGGTATTACCGATAATTATCGGGGGCAGCCACGACTTGGCCTATGCCATGTACCTCGCCTACGAATCCATAGGGAAAATAATTAATATGGCCACAGTGGATTCCAGGTTCGACCTGGCAAAAACTGATGAAGAATTACATTCGCGGTCCTACCTGTCGAAAATCATTTTGCAGAAACCCAGTTTTCTGTTTAATTTCGCCAATATTGGATACCAGACCTACTTTGTTAATCCAGGTGCCATAAAGCTAATGAGCAACCTGTTTTTTGATGTACACCGGCTTGGCAATGTCCGTGGACATATTGAAGAGGCCGAACCTGTCCTCAGAAATGCGGATACAGTTAGTTTCGACATTGGCTCGGTAAGACAGGCCGATGCCCCTGGCAACGGAAACGCCTCGCCCAATGGTTTTTATGGCGAAGAAGCATGTCAATTGATGCGCTATGCTGGCCTTAGCGAAAAAGTAAGCTCGGTCGGGTTGTTTGAGGTAAACCCCGGACATGACCAGCGCGGACAAACTGCACACCTTTCAGCACAAATGCTTTGGTATTTCCTGGATGGGTTCAGTCAACGTAGCAACGACTTTCCCGATGAAAAAAATGGGCAATACATAAAATATTATGTCGATATGGAGGGGCACAAGGAAGATATTGTTTTTTACAAAAGCAAGTCAACCGACCGTTGGTGGATGGAAATACCCGTGAGTGAAGAAAAGCGCTCGAAATACCGCCGGCATTTGATGGTCCCCTGTTCATACCTGGATTACCAAACCGCCTGCAACAACGAAATTCCCGACAGGTGGTGGCAGGCATACCAGAAGTTGATGTGATGGGGGAATGGGGCGATTTGGCGATGTAGAGACGCACGGTCTTGCGTCTCTATGCGAATAGGCAAATGAATAGGAATAGGGAAAATATCGGAATGACAAAAAATCACAAAAAATGACCATCAATTGAATAGTAGATGAAACACCCATGATAGGAATTTTAACACACGGGGCATGATTAAGTCGTTTCATTTTTTTCTCATATGACCCTATATGCCTTTTATGGTTAAATTTTAAACATATGAAAATAGCATCCCTCGTTTCAGGTGGGGTTGATAGTTCGGTAACCGTGCATTTGCTGAAAGAGCAAGGTTACGACCCCCATATCTTTTACATAAAAATCGGCTTGGAAGATGACCCCGCCTGGGTTGAATGTCCTTCGGCGGAAGATATTGAAATCACCACATTTATTGCCAAAAAATATGGATGTAAATTTGATGTCATTTCTTTGCAGGAGGAATACTGGGACAGGGTCATAAGTTATACCATCGACTCGGTGAAAAAAGGTGCCACACCAAATCCCGATGTCATGTGCAACAAAATGATCAAGTTTGGGGCTTTCGAGGAAAAATACGGAAAAGATTTCGACCTGATCTCAACCGGGCATTATGCCACATCAGTTGAGAAAAACGATATAAAATACTTGGGCACGGCCAAAGACAGCTTCAAAGACCAAACCTATTTCTTAGGACAAATTTCGCAAAAACAGCTTGATAAACTTATTTTTCCTATCGGGGGGATGCATAAAAAAGAGGTGCGTGAAGTGGCGGCCAATATCAAATTACCTTCGGCAGGGAGAAAAGACAGCCAGGGGATCTGCTTTCTCGGAAAGATAAATTACAACGATTTTATTAGAAGATATGTCGGCCAGAAAACCGGAAGGATCATTGAATTTGAAACCGGGAAAACCTTAGGGAAACACCAGGGGGTTTGGTTTCATACCATCGGCCAGCGAAAGGGTTTGGGGTTGAGCCAGGGGCCATGGTTTGTGGTGGACAAAGATCTTGACAGTAATATCGTTTTCGTTTCAAACGGTTACGACCCGGTTGCCCAATACAAAGACATTATCAACCTTTCCCATTTTCACTTTATCAACCAGCAGCCCGACAGGGACTATTCCATAAAACAGGAAGTAAAATTTAAGATCCGGCACCAGCCCGAATTTAACAATGGGTTTTTAGTTAACGATGGCGATCAATTTGCCATTCATTCCGATAAACCAATTTCAGGGGTTGCCCCCGGGCAATTTGGGGTGGTTTATCTGCCCGATGGTTCCATTTGCCTGGGCAGTGGTGTAATTTCCTGATTGGGTTTGATAGAGAAGGTTAACCACTAAGGCACGTAGAGCACTAAGATTTGTTTTGTATATGTAATTATCATTTTCTTCTAAGTGTTCCTAAGTGGCCTAAGTGTTTAAGTGGTAAAAAAATAAGTGAACAATCGTAATTGATATAGACGGTAAATGGTAAAGAAAGAAAGAAAAAACGAAATAAGATGTCTGATGTGAGATGTTTGAACTTTGATATAATCCAAAGGGGATTGAAGATTTCCTTTCTTTTGCTTTTTGCATCTCTTTTATCTTGCGGAGAAGAACAAATTGATCCTCCCGGAAACCCTGCTGACAAGCAACACATCGGCACTTGGTCGGGGACTACCAACGAAGGGTTGCC
>NIVA01000211.1 GCA_002254335.1 Bacteroidetes bacterium 4572_114
TTTTGGCCTTTCTTCACATCCTGTCCTGTAAAATTGATAAACAGTTTTTCAATCCTTCCGCCAAAACGTGCTGTCAGTTCCGAAATATTCCTTTCGTCGGGCTTAACAGTACCTAGCAGGAAAACAGTCCTTTCCGGCTTTCCTTTTTTTACAATGGTTGTTTCCACCTCAGCAAGTTTCATTGCAGCCTGGCTCATTTGCACTTCCTCCGGTGCGGCAGCTTCCTCCTTCATATCATTTTCAAGGGGGATCAGATCCATACCGCAAATCGGGCATTGGCCCGCTTCGTCCTTTTTAATTTGTGGGTGCATGGAGCATGTCCAGACTGTCTTTTCCTGTCCTGTTTCCAATTCATGATTGTGTCCATCTTCAATAACAGTATTTCCCGATCCATTGAAAAATAACCATCCAAAGATTAATCCGGCCACCAATGCAATGGCCATGATTCCGATTTCGCGTTTGTTTAATTTTATTTTCATTGTTTTTATTTTTTCAATGTTTAAATTATTTTCCCATCAAATATTCCATAAATGCCACTGCAGCATTTTTATCGGCCCTTGCCTTTTCCAGTTCCAGGGTGTATTTCAATAGCCGTCGTTCCATTCTCAGGATTTCTTCAAAATTTTTATTCTGTGTTGAATACTCCGTTTGAAGAATTTGCATGGCCTGATTAGCCAAAATACTTTGCCGTTTGTTCAAGTCAAGCCTTCTGTCGGCATCCTTGTAATTTTTGTTTGTATTTTCAAAAAGCGTTTCCAGCACATTCTTCTTTTCCACTTTTTGATTCGTTACGGACTTTTGAAGATAAACAGCTTCGTTTACCATCGCGTTGTATTTTTTACGGTACAATGGAATGGTAAGCCCGATCTTCGGGAACAGGATGGCATCCTTTCCCGACTGCTTTGCTTCCAGGGCAGGATTTTCCGATTTTCCAATGAAGATATAATCCACCCCGACCGAAAAAGCGGGCAGCCCTGATTTACGCGATGCTTGTTCTTTGCTCACAAAAGACTGAAACTGAAAATCGTAACTCAGCAACTGATGGTTATTGGTATAAATACTATCGAGTAATGATTGCTTATCATATGGGAATTCTTCAGCCCAAAGCGAGTCGGGAATTTCCACTTCAGTATTTTCATCATTGTCCAGCAAATTATTGAATTCAACCAATTGCACAAAATACTGATCGCGTAAAAGTGCAAGTTGATTTTCGAGGTCGGCAATTTCCATTTCAATTCGTAATTCGTCAACCGCCGATGCAAGGCCTGCTTCAACTTTAATCAAAGCCAGTACATTAAAGGAGTTAAGGATGTCAATATTCTCCCTGATCTTTTGGATAGCTTTTTCAGTAAAATAGAGATTATAATAGCTGGCTTTCACGTCATAAAACAATTTCGATTTTGTCTCCTCAAAGGCTTCATATTTTGCTTTTGCCTGATGAACAGCCACATCCTCTTTTGCACCAAGGGTACCAAACCAGGGAAACATCTGCGTCAGGGATATTTTTGCATTCTGTGGCCCGACACGGGTTTCAACAGGTTGGATAAAATACCCAAATGCAAATTGAGGATCGGGCAGTGTCCCTACTTGCGGGGCTACCTCAAGGGCAGCAAGGTATTGATTGAATCTTGCCCGTAAGCCGGGATTGTTTTCGGCTGCTATTTTAAGGTATTGGTTTAAAATTTCCTGTGATTGTGCAACACCCGAAAACACCATCAGGAACAGAAGGATTAAGTAATTATATCTTGTTTTCATGTTATTAACTTTATCTATTCGTTTCTAATGAGGTTAATTTTAACTTCTTCGCTTTTTTAAGCTGCTTTTCTTTATTCATACTAAAAAGCACCGGAACTACGAACATTGTCATTACTTGCAACAGCATTCCACCAAATGAGGGTATTGCCATGGGTATCATAATATCAGAGCCTTTTCCCACAGAAGAGAGCACAGGGATCAATGCGATGATTGCCGTGGAAGCTGTCATCATTGCGGGGCGGACCCTTTTGCTTCCGGCATGGAGTACCGATTCCCGGATTTGTTCAACTGTTTTTGGTTTTTCTTTGTCGAAAACCTGGGTAAGATAGGTTCCCATTATAACACCATCGTCCGTGGCAATCCCAAATAGCGCAATAAACCCCACCCAGACCGCCACACTAAGGTTAATGGTGTGCATCTGGAAAAGGTCGCGCATATTGATGCCGGCAAATGAAAAGTTCATGAACCAACCCTGGCTGTATAGCCATATCATAATAAACCCACCGGCAAATGCAACGAAAATCCCGGAAAACACCATGGAAGATGTGGCAACCGAATGAAACTGGAAATAGAGGATCAGGAATATCATCAATAAGGAGATGGGAACCACCAGTAATAAACGTTTTGTGGCCCGTATCTGATTCTCGTAATTTCCTGTGAACACATAACTGACCCCGGCCGGTAACATAAATTCACCGTTTTCCATTTTTTCATTAAACAGTTTTTGCGCATCTTCCACCACATCCACTTCGGCAAAATTCTCTTTCTTATCAAAAATCACATATCCCACGAGGAAAGTATCTTCGCTTTTTATCAATTGTGGTCCACGTGTGTATGTAATTTCAGCGAGTTCACCCAATGGAACCTGAACACCTGAAGGTGTTGGTATCAGGATTGTTTTCAAGTCATCGGGGCTGTCCCTGTATTCACGGGCATAACGCACCCGGACAGGAAAACGTTCGCGGCCTTCGACAGTCATTGTAAGGGCCATACCGCCGATGGCACTGCTCAATACAGTTTGAAAATCTTTAATAGTCAATCCATACCGTGAAATGGCATCACGGTTAATGTCAATTTCTATGTAAGGTTTTCCAACCACCCTGTCGGCAAAGACAGAGGCAGGTTGTACACCAGGGACTTCTTTCAACAGGCTTTCAATTTGATAGCCCACCTTTTCAATGGTTTCCAGATCAGGGCCAAAAACTTTGATCCCCATGGGGGCCCTCATTCCCGTCTGCAACATCACCAAACGAGTTTGGATAGGCTGTAATTTTGGTGCGGAAGTCAGGCCCGGCACCTTGGATTCTGCCAATATATTTTTCCAAATATCATCCGAAGATTTAATATGATCGCGCCATTGCCTGAAATATTCCCCATTTTTGTCTTCAATAAGTTCTTCCTTATTTATTACCCTGAACCCTTCTTCCTTTGGATTGTATGTTGAACCGTTGTTCAACATAAAGGCATCCTTATCGTCTACCTTAAAACGCATCCGGTGGCCTTCTTCGTTAAGCATATACTCCGAGCGGTAGTTAATCAGGTTTTCGTACATGGAAACCGGTGCAGGGTCAAGTGCCGAATTTACCCTTCCCCATTTACCCACCACACTTTCCACTTCGGGAATGGAATTTATCCTTTTGTCAAGGATACGGATCACTTCCAGGTTTTCTTCATTATCAAAACCTGCGGGAATCACCCCAAAGATTCTGTCAAAACCCTGCCAGGTTGTTATCCCCAATAAAATCACCAGGATTGGGATAATCAGAAATTTCCATTTGTTATTAAGTATCCATTTCAGGATTACCGGATAAAAATGGACAATACTCATCAAGAGCCCAAGTACAACGGTAATAATAATTGTTACAAAAAGAAAATTGACAAATGTGCTGTTTTGCGCACCAAGGGGCAACCACTCAACGGTAAGGAAATAAACAATTACCAATAAAGCAATAGTCACATTGATATAGTTTACATATTGCTTTTTATTTTCAGGCCATCGGTTTTCCAATAAATTATTTATGCCAAATGCAATCAGGGCAATAGAAACCCAGGAACCAAAGCCAATAATAAAAATAAGGCCGGCGGAAATAAGGGTTAGATTTGAAATCCGGCTCACCCGTTTTTTATCGAAACGGATATTGAAAATGATGTGGGCAAAGGCCGGTATCATCACAATTCCGATAAATAAGGCAGAGAGCATGGCAAAGGTTTTGGTAAATGCCAGGGGGCGGAACAGTTTCCCTTCGGCGGCCTGCATGGCAAATACCGGAAGAAAACTAAACACAGTAGTTGTAAGGGCGGTAATAACTGCTGAAGCCACTTCCACCGTAGCATCATAAATAACTGTAAGCAATTGTCGTCCGTGCGCCCCTTTGTTTTCCGGCATCTCAATATGCCGGACAATATTCTCGGTAAACACGATCCCCACATCCACCATCACGCCAATAGCAATGGCAATACCTGATAAGGCGACAATATTGGCATCCACACCAAACTGGCGCATGGTTATAAAAGTGATGAGCACACCGATGGGCAGCAAACTTGAAATAAGCAATGAGGCCCGAAGGTTCAACACCAAAATCATAACGACTATGATACTAATCAGGATTTCATGTGATAAAGCTGATTCAAGGGTTCCAAGGGTTTCCTTTATCAAACCGGTCCGGTCGTAAAACGGGATAATCCGTATCCTTGAAATTGTGCCATCCGGTAAAGTCTTGGTTGGAAGCCCGGGGGTAATTTTGGCAATGGCAGCTTTTACATTTTCGATTACTTCCAGTGGATTGGCGCCATATCGAGCCACAACCACGCCACCAACAGCTTCTGCACCACCTTTGTCGAGGCCACCCCGCCGGGTTGCCGGGCCATAATGGATGTCGGCCACATCTTTCAAACGTACAGGTACATTATTGCGTACTGTTACCACGCTTTTTTCGAGATCTTCCAGGTTCTTAATATAGCCTAAAGCCCTGATCAGATATTCTGCCCGATTGAACTCGATGGTACGTGCACCAATATCAAGATTGCTCTTTTTAACCGCATTCATTATTTGCGACACATTCACGCCATAGGCTTTCATGGCGTTTGGATCGATATCGATCTGGTATTCCTTTACGAAACCTCCAATGGAAGCTACTTCGGCCACCCCTTTTGCAGCTGTGAGGGAATAGCTGACGTAAAAATCCTGGATGGTCCGCAATTCCTGGGGATCCCAACCTCCTGCAGGGTTACCATCTTTATCCCTGCCTTCAAGTGTGTACCAATACACCTGACCCAGGGCAGTTGCATCCGGGCCAAGAGCCGGTGTTACTTCTGCCGGCAATGTACCGGATGGCAATGAATTGAGTTTCTCGAGAATACGGGTACGGCCCCAGTAGAACTCTATTCCTTCTTCAAAAATGATATAAATACTTGATACCCCGAAAATGGAATTGCTACGGATTGTCCGTACTCCGGGAATCCCAAGCAATGCAGTTGTCAATGGATAGCTGATCTGGTCTTCGATATCCTGTGGAGAACGTCCGGGCCATTGTGTATAAACAATTTGCTGGTTTTCTCCCAGGTCGGGAATGGCATCCACCGGAACAGGATCATTGGGCAAAAAGCCAATATCCCAGTTAAAAGGTGAGGTAATGATCCCCCAGGTTATAAAAGCACCGAGTGTAAGTACTGTTACCAGTTTGTTCTCAAGGAAAAATTTTATTATTTTGTTTAGCATGCTTATTAATTTAGAATTAAGAATAGTAACAATTTATGAAATTAATTACACATTTATTCCTGGTAAAAATAAGAAACAATGCGATCAATTAATTATTCAAAATGCTATAATAAGTATGCTTGATTATAGGAAAATAACTTAGACGCAATAGGTGGGGAATGATTAATCAATAAGAATTCAAATGATTGTTTGATAGTATTGATTAAAAAGTCCGCAATCGTATTGCCTAATAAGACCAATAGATTGGAAGCCCGATCATTATCAGTTTTAATTTGATTCGTATTCTGTGAATAATCAACTTTTAGTTGATAACTCTCAGTTTTATCATGGCAGCAAGAGCTATCTTCACAGCAGGAATCTGAAATATCAAAAAAAGAAATTGAAACCAGCTCCTCTTTACAGTAATGTTTTGAAACAACCAGCCCAATGGTCGAAATCAAAAGAATAAAGGATAAAATTATATGACTGGTTCTTTTTAACATTTACCTAATTTTAATTCTGGCAACAAAATTACATCTTTATAATAATTTAGGATTTATATAATCTTTGAAAAGATTTATATCTTTTTGGTATTTATACTTTATCAAGCGGTTTTCTCTTTCTGTCTTTTAGTTTTTTGTATTCTGATGGATTTAAACCAACGATTTTTTTGAATTGGCTTGATAAGTGATGAATGCTGCTATAGCCAAGTTTCCAGGCAATCTCACTAATTGAAAGTTGATCATAAGCCAGCATTTCTTTTACTTTTTCAACCTTTTGTAAGATCATATATTTTTCGATAGTTACTCCTTGTACTGACGAAAAAAGTGAACTTAAGTAGGAATAATCATATCCAATTTCAGAAGCTAAAAAATCAGAGAAATTTCTATTCTGCGGAATCTCCTGACCATAATGGACATATTGTATAACTTTTGTTTTGATAGTATCGATAATACGACTTTTTTTATCATCAATTAACTCAAAACCATTATTCTCAAGATTAGAAGTAAGTTTAGATTGCGTATTAATGTCCAATTTATTTTCAACAACAACCTTTCCTAATTTAATTTCTTTTACCTTTAACCCAAGCTTTGTAATTTCTTCATTTACAACCTTTATACATCTGTCGCAAACCATATTTTTTATGTATAAAGTAGTATTCATGTATTGCAAAAATAGTGAATTATTTATTTAGCACTCAGCATGAATTAAACAGGCTAAATATTATTTTGATGCGCTGGTAGTATTTTGTGTTTATTATACCTTTGTGTAACTTTATGGAATACATTGCCTGCCAATGTACAAGGCTGTTGCATA
>NIVA01000029.1 GCA_002254335.1 Bacteroidetes bacterium 4572_114
TGAACAAGGCCTCACCAAAGCTTATGGGGTTTTTAAAAAAGAGGCTGGGGCATTAAACCCAGGATATGAGCCCAATAGTGTCAACCTTGATGGCTGGCATGCCAATAATCTTGCATGGAAGTCATGCTGTACTCTCCTGAACCGGCTGAGGAATATGACCTGGAAGTGGTTTACAGCCAAAATATGCCCAACGGGATGTTCTTCGCCAATGAAGGCCTGTCAGCAATTTCACATCTTAAGCTTTCATCATCCGGGATTGCCGGCCATGCATCCGGCATCAGCATCTGTCCCAACCCGACAAATGATATTGTTTGGATTACAAGTGTGAAAGGTTTCGATGAGATTGCCATTATAAATAGCTCTGTTAGTTTTTTTTTATACCCATGTAACGTTTTCAAATCCTACCGGCGTTGTGCCAGAGGCACTTCTTTGGAGGAAAGTTTCGCCCCCGGCTTTCAAACGTCCTAAGGACTTGGAAACGTCATAGCGGCAACACCGCAAAATATTTATAGCAATTGATTTCCCACCAGAGCAGGGGAAGGTGCAGGGCACCGAAAGCCGTCCCTCCATTTTTTCCTCCCCGCCCCCTTTACCACCCTCTCTTTCACCCCCTCGTCCACTCGCCCCCGCCTTACATCTCCTTACATAAACAAAATACTTAAAAGCAAACTATTGCCTATCTCAAAAGAAAGATAGACTTTTGCCGCATTAAAAATAAGTCTGTTATTTGATTAACAGAAGGTGATCAAAATCGTTTACTAACAAATAAAACATTTGCGTTATGGATCTCGAAAAATTTATGAATGACCTGGAAAAAAGACATCCGGGCGAAGTTGAGTACCTCCAGGCAGTGAGGGAAGTATTGGAGTCGCTGGAAGACGTTTTACTTGAAAATCCGCAATTTGCTACCGCAGGGATTATCAAGAGGGTTGTTGAACCAGATCGTATTTTCACATTTAAAGTACCCTGGGTTGACGACAGCGGTAAGGTAGAAGTAAACCTGGGCTACAGGGTACAATTCAACAATGCGATAGGGCCTTACAAGGGCGGCTTGCGTTTTCACCCCAGCGTAAACCTTAGCATTTTAAAATTCCTCGGTTTCGAACAGATATTCAAAAACAGCCTCACAACACTTCCAATGGGCGGTGGAAAAGGCGGTTCCGATTTCAACGCGAAAGGAAAATCAGATGCAGAAATCATGCGTTTCTGCCAATCATTTATGCTGGAACTATGGCACGTCATTGGCCCTGATACAGATGTACCTGCCGGCGACATTGGTGTTGGGGGCCGCGAAATTGGCTATTTATACGGCATGTACAAAAAACTGGCCCGCGAGCACACCGGTGTATTGACAGGCAAGGGCTTAAACTGGGGAGGAAGTTTAATACGCCCCGAAGCCACAGGTTTCGGTACGGTTTACTTTGCAAAGGAAATGCTTGCCACCAAAGGCGAGACCTTTGAAGGCAAAAAAGTTGCCATTTCAGGTTTTGGTAATGTGGCATGGGGCGCCGCACAAAAAGTAACCGAATTTGGTGGAAAAGTCATAACCCTGTCAGGCCCTGATGGATATGTTTACGATCCAGATGGAATTTCAGGCGAGAAAATTGACTACATGCTCGAGCTAAGGGCAACAAACCAGGATATTGTAAAACCATACTCCTATGAATTCCCCGATGCACAATTCGTACAAGGAAAACGCCCGTGGGAAGTAAAATGTGATGTCGCCCTGCCCTGCGCAACACAAAATGAATTGAACAAGGAAGACGCTGAAATGCTTGTAAAGAATGGATGTATGTGCGTGGCCGAAGGGGCCAACATGCCATCTACCCCCGAGGCTGTTGAAGTGATCCAGGAAAATAAAATTCTGTTTGGCCCGGGCAAAGCAGTTAATGCCGGCGGTGTTGCCACATCAGGGTTGGAAATGTCGCAAAACTCAATGAAACTCAACTGGACACCTGAAGAAGTAGATGCCAAGTTGCACCATATTATGAAGAGTATCCACGAACAATGTGTGAAGTACGGCACAGAAGAAGACGGATACATTAATTATGTAAAAGGTGCAAATATTGCCGGGTTCCTTAAAGTTGCCAATGCAATGATGGACCAGGGCGTAATTTAACCCGAAGCACAATATTATTTTGTAGAAGCCCTCGTCTAACCGGATGGGGGCTTTTTTTATGAAACTAATCCTGCTGCCGCAACAAATTCCCTAAGCGACTTTGAGTCGCTAAGGGAATAAAAAAAGTTTGCCCAATGAAATTTCACAAAAGGAACAAGATATTGGTAAAATATTGAAAATGATTGTATCTTCCGGCCAACTGTTAGAAAACAATATTTCCCTTTCCTTATCAATAAAAATTTGGGAGACTGTTTAATTTTCTTCTTTTATCTGATTTTTTATCTAAATTTGTCCACCTAATAAAGAAGCATCAAATTACAAAATCAAAACAACACTATGAAAGAATTTACATCAATTGATGACATCCTGGACTTTGCAATAAACAACGAGCAAAATGCAGTTAACTTTTACACTAAACTGGCAAGTGAATCAACCAATGAAGAGATGATAAAGGTGTTTTCGCAATTCGCAAAAGAGGAAATGGGGCACAAGGCCTTTCTGACAAAAGTTAAAAATGAAAGCACATATACTGTGAGAGATAAAAAAATACTCGATTTAAAAATGAGTGATTACATGGTGGATGTAAAACCATCGCCCAACATGCCTTATGAAGATGCGCTGGTGCTGGCCATGAAGCGCGAAAAAAATGCATTCAAATTATACATGCACCTCTCCGAAAGGGCCCCGAATGATAACCTGAAAAAATTATTCAATTCACTGGCCGTTGAAGAATCAAAACACAAGCTTAGGTTTGAATTGGAATATGACGAACATGTATTGCGTGAAAATTAGTCAAAGGTCAGGTTGACAGTTACCTTTATAATTATGTACTTAAAATAGCGTCTATTAGAAAAAAGGCACAATTAAGAATAATGGTTGTAATTATGGATACTTTAGAAATTTCATCTGAATAGAAACATTTCCTAATGAAAATAGCAAACCCTTTATACGACAAGACTTTTAAGTACCTTATGGAGAACAACCGAATTGCTAAAAAAGTGATTTCGGTTTTATTGGACCGGGAAGTGATAGAATTGACGGTTGGACAACAGGAAACGGTTGTTCCTTACGAACAGCGAGGTTTTACCCTTTTTCGCCTTGATTTTAAGGCAATCATAAAAGAACCGGACGGCAGTAAGAAAAAGGTATTGCTAGAACTTCAAAAATCGAAATACCCTACCGACATACAACGGTTCAGAAATTATCCTGGCACCAATTATATGCACATTGATGCCCCTAAAGGTTCTAAAAAGGATGAGAAGAAAAGGATAAAAACAAAGGAAAAAATAGAAGATAAGGAGATATTTCCTATCATTACCATTTACATCTTGGGTTATGATTTGGACGACCTTCCTTTTATGGCAGTTACGGTCAATAATGAGGTCATAAATTCCGTCAATAAAGAGAAAGTCCAGGTTAAGAGTTTTTTCATTGACCATCTCACCCACAGTTCACACATAATCCAGGTCAGGCGTTTGCCTGGAGAGCGGCGCACCCGTCTCGAAAAATTCCTGACCTTATTTAATCAGGCATGGATTTCCGAAAAAAAATACATCCTTGATTTACAGGACGTGCCCGAAGAGTTTAAAGACATTGCTAAGTATTTACACGGCCCTATAATGGATTCAACCTTCCGTAAGCAATTGGAAGCAGAAGAAGAAATTGATACAATATTTGATGAACAAGAAGCTAAATTTTTGCACAAATTAGAAGAATCAAAACTAAGAGAGACAGAAGCGAAACAAAGAGAGACAGAAGCGAAACAAAGAGAGGGAGAAGCAAAACAAAGAGAAAAAGCATTGGCCAAAAAATTAGCACGACAAATGTTAAAATTCAAGCTTCCCATAAGGGAGATAATTGAAGAAACCGGCTTGGCCGAAGAAGAAATATCTGCACTTTAATAATTCCACCAAACCAATAACCCTTCAGTTTAAACCTACACCAAAAAAACCAGACGCAGATTATTGCTGAAAAACGCAGATGAAACCAATAATAAACCAGCGTTCTTCAACGTAAACCCGCGTCCAAAAAAACCAGACGTAGATTGGCGCGGAAAAACGCAGATGAAACCAAAATAAAATCCGCATAATCCGCGAAAATCCGCATCAAAAAAAACCACCTCACATTATCAAAATATGTTAACCGGATAATAATTACTTTTGCCGGCGTTTATTTAAAATAAATTTCATCAGGAGCCTTTATGCAGTTTGTAAACCCTTTGTTTCTATTTGGCTTATTCGCCATTGCCATACCTATTATTATCCACCTTTTTAATTTCAGGAAATTCCAAAAGGTTTACTTTACAAACGTTGAGTTTATCGAGGAACTGAAACAGCAAACCCAAAAACAATCGCAACTCAAGCACCTTATCATCCTTTTGCTTCGGATATTAGCCATTACTGCACTGGTATTGGCTTTTGCCCAGCCCTACATTCCAGTTACCGAAGATGAAGTAATACACGACAGCCAAGCCCAGGTCAGCATTTTTGTAGATAACTCCTTTAGCATGGAAGCAGCCTCACAGGATGGAATATTACTGGACAAAGCAATTCAGGATGCAAGGGACATTTCCTTTGCCTATAAAAGTTCAGACCTGTTTCAATTGCTGACCAACGATTTTGAAGGAAAACACCAACGCTATGTAAGCAGGGATGAATTTCTTGAAATCCTGGACGAGGTCGAAATTTCATCTGTCACCCGATTGCTTTCGGAAGTTTACAACAGGCAGGCCGATCTCTTCCTTGAAAGCAAACCGGGGAATTACACCTCTTACATCATCTCCGATTTCCAAAACAGTATTTCGGACTTTGAAAATATTGAGGCCGACAGCTCTATCAGGCTGTTTTTGATACCTGTTGAGGCCACCGATAAAAACAACCTCTACATCGACAGCATCTGGTTTAGCTCGCCAGTGCAACGGATGAATCAACTCGTTAAATTAAATGTGAGGATTAAAAATGCTTCAGAGAATGATTTTGAAAAGATTCCGGTAAAATTAATGATGAACGATCAACAGAGGGCCATCGCCAGTTTTGACCTGAATGCCGGGGAAGAAGTGGTTGTTGAAATGCCATACACCAATAACAAAACCGGGATTCAATTTGGGAAACTCGAAATAACAGATTTTCCGATCACCTATGATGATGCCTTCTATTTTACCTATGAAGTTAAGAACGAAATTCCGATATTGTCCATTTCAAAAAATGAAGAGGGCGATGAATATTTGAATTCGCTGTTTGGAAAAGATTCGGCATTTGCATTTTATCAATTGCCCGAAAACCGGTTGGATTATTCTTCATTCAACAATTTCAACATGATCATCCTCGATAAGCCCGATAATATTTCATCGGGCCTTTCGCAAGGTCTAAGCAGGTTTGCAAACAATGGTGGAAGTGTTTTAGTGATACCCGGAACCAATATCGACTTTGATAATTACATGGAGTTTCTTCTCAACCTGAATTCTCCCTATTACACATCTGTTGATACCTTTCAAACTAAAGTTAGTGACATCAACCTTCAAAGCCAGGTTTTTGAGGACGTTTTTGAATCGATGCCCGAAAATATCGACCTTCCCAAAGTACAAAAACATTACATTATCAAGAGGCAAACCAACTCAATGTTTGAAACCCTGCTCCAAATGCAAAATGGAAATATCTTTCTGGGGGCCGTGCCTGTTGGCCTGGGCATGGTTTACATCCTGGCCTCGCCACTCGATACCGAATGGTCCAATTTCCCAAAACATGCCATTTTTGTCCCGGCACTTTATAAGATTGCCCTGCTTAGCAACCCCGGCAATAAATTATTTTATACCATTGGCAACAACCAAAATATCGTAATAAGAAATACTGCATTAAATGGCGATAAGGTGTTTAAGATTGTTAGTATGGACCAGCAATTTGAAGTAATCCCCGAGTTTCAAAATTTGAATTCACAAATCAACATATCAAACAACCGGATCAGCAAAGCAGGTAATTACACCATTGATGTGGCTGACAGGCAATTGGCAGGGGTAGCTTTCAACTATAACCGCATCGAATCCAACCTTGACAACCTGGATAGCCAAGCGCTGGAAAAACGGATTAAAGACACTGGTTTACAAAACACAAGTATCATTTCATCAACCGAAAGGTCCCTATCCACAGTAATCACCCAACTAAACAAAGGTTATCAATTGTGGAAAACCTTTATCATCCTTGTTTTGGTATTTCTTTTAGGTGAAGTAATTTTGCTGAGGTTTTGGAAGTGATGAAAGTTTATTGATTTTTCTCAATTAACAACGGGATTCTTTAGGGGAAACTGCTTTAACAGACCCCATCCCCGGCTAAGACCCCATCCCCGGCCCTTCCGCTGCAGGGGAAGGGAGGGGAACCCACCCCACAGGCTGCCGGCAGTGGCCTGTGGGGTGGCAGTCCTCCCCCTTCGACCGAAGGGAGCCCGTATGGAAAGGGGGAGTTAGAGGGGGTCTAACGATTTGTCATTAAATTACATGAATCCGAATAACTCGTGTAGCACAAAACCTGCGACACGAAGTTAGCCCATATGGGCCCGTCTGGATGACAACAAATGACACAAAGAAAATGACAACAAATCTCGCGAAGCAAAACTTGTCCGTATGGATGACAACAAATGACATGGATTAAATGACACGAAGCAATTAACACACGAAGTATATTATTATGAGAATATCAGCAAACAATACAATTGGATTGATCATCGATATGCAAGAACGGTTGTACCCGCATATTGACAACGAGGATCAACTTACAAAAAACACGGCTATATTAATCGAAGGGTTAAAAGCTATTGGCATTAAAATTTTGGTAACCGAGCAATATACCAAAGGCCTTGGGTTTACAATTGAATCGTTAAAGGTTCTTCTTCAGGATATTAATTTCATCGAAAAACAAGCTTTCAGTTGTTGCGACGAACCAAAGTTTTACGAAGAATTGACCCTTACCGAGGCCAGGCATGTAATTATTGCAGGCATCGAAGCACATGTTTGTGTAATGCAAACCGCCATCGACTTACTAAACAATGGATACATCCCGGTTATTGTTGAAGATTGCGTTTCGTCGCGCAGGCCCAACGATAAAAATATATCCATCGAAAGGATGAGGAAAGAAGGGGCGGTTATAACAACCTATGAATCCATTCTCTTTGAATTGCTCCGTTATTCAGGGACAGAAGCTTTTAAAAAGGTATCAAAACTTGTTAAATAATTAAAAGCGCAAGCATGTAACAGATGGATACAGAAGATAAAAACCATATTGAAGAAAATAATAACTCCGAACAGGTAGAAGCATTAAATACCGATCCCATACAAAACCAGCAGGGGGACAGCGGTTACCAAACAGTGGCCATTGAAGGGATGTACAAAA
Source organism: Bacteroidetes bacterium 4572_114 (assembly GCA_002254335.1). Classification (GTDB taxonomy): domain Bacteria; phylum Bacteroidota; class Bacteroidia; order Bacteroidales; family 4484-276; genus 4484-276. The sequence goes on from NIVA01000029.1 coordinate 7,498, forward strand.
GCTGGTTTTTGGATTACGCCTCTTATGTGATCCTCGAGCGTGCCGTGCCCGATGTAATAGACGGGCTTAAACCCGTGCACCGGCGCATACTCCACGCAATGAAAGAGCTGGACGATGGCCGCTACAACAAAGTTGCCAACATCATCGGGCAAACCATGCGCTACCATCCCCACGGGGATGCTTCCATAGGTGACGCGCTGGTGCAACTTGGACAAAAGGAGCTTCTCATCGACACACAGGGAAACTGGGGGAACGTTTTGACCGGCGACAGCGCGGCGGCACCGAGGTATATCGAGGCCCGGCTGTCGAAATTTGCCTCCGAAGTAGTTTTCAACCCAAAAACCACAACATGGAAAGCCTCTTACGATGGAAGGAACAAAGAACCGGTAACCCTCCCTGTAAAGTTCCCATTGCTGCTTGCCCAGGGTGTTGAAGGTATTGCGGTGGGCCTGGCTTCCAAGATAATGCCACATAACTTCAATGAACTCATCGATGCCTCCATCAAATACCTACAAGGGAAAGAATTTGAAATTTTACCTGATTTTCAGGGGGGCGGGCTGGCCGATTTCACAAAATATAATAACGGCCTTAGGGGGGGCAAAATAAGGGTCCGTGCCAGAATATCGCAAACTGACAAGAAGATACTAACCATAACCGAAATACCTTTTGGGACTACCACAACAAGCCTGATAGAATCAATTGTTTCTGCCAACGACAAAGGCAAGATCAAGATCAGGAAAATTGACGATAACACAGCCGAGAATGTTGAAATCCAAATCCAACTTGCAGCCGGTGTGTCGCCCGACCAAACTATTGATGCGCTTTATGCATTCAGCAATTGCGAAATTTCAATATCGCCCAACTCCTGCGTCATCTACAATGGGAAGCCCCATTTTATGGGAATTCAGGAAATCCTTAGAATTACCACGGATCATACCGTTGGCCTCCTTAAGCTGGAGCTTGAGATCAGGAAAAAGGAACTTGAGGAACAATGGCATTTTTCTTCCCTCGAAAAAATATTCATCGAAAAACGGATTTACCGGAAAATTGAAGAGTGTGAAACCTGGAAAGCGGTGATAGAAGCAATTGAAAAGGGGTTTATCCCTTATAAAAAATTGCTCAAACGGGTCATCGCCCATGATGATATCGTGCGCCTGACTGAGATCAAAATCAAGAGGATATCAAAATACAATTCATTTAAGGCCGATGACATTATCAAAGGCATCGAAACCGAATTGGAAGAGGTTGAAAACCACCTGGCCCATCTTATTGATTATGCCATCAACTATTTCAGGCAGATAAAAAAGAAATTTGGCAAAGGCAGGGAGAGAAAAACAGAGATTAGGAATTTCGATACCATAGAAGCCACCATGGTAGCAGCAGCTAACGTTAAGCTTTACGTGAACCGCGAAGAGGGTTTTGCCGGCACTTCGCTCCGAAAGGACGAATACCTGTGCGATTGCTCCGACATCGACGACATTATTGTATTTAGGGACGATGGAACTTTTATGGTCACCAGGGTAGCCCCAAAGTTTTTTATTGGCAACAATATTATCCATATCGATGTTTTTAGGCGCAACGACGACCGCACAATCTATAACATGGTTTACCGTGATGGCAAACTGGGAAAAGTTTATGTTAAACGCTTTGCAGTGCTTGGCATTACCCGCGATAAAGATTACAGCCTGACCAAAGGCAACAGCGGGAGCAAGGTTTTATATTTTACATGCAACCCCAACGGAGAGGCAGAAGTAGTTAGGATAAACCTCAGGCCAAAGGCACGGATAAAGAAATTAGTTTTTGATTTCGATTTTAGCGAGCTGGCAATAAAAGGCAGAAATTCGGTGGGCAACACGCTGACGAAATTCCCGGTAAGGAAAATTGTTAAAAAAGAGGAAGGCATTTCCACACTTGGAGCCATGGATATTTGGTTTGATGAAAGTGTGAAGCGCCTCAACACCGAAGAGCGCGGCACCTATTTGGGCGACTTTAAAGGTGATGATAAAATTTTAACTATCACCCAATCGGGGGAATACCGGGTATCCGGGTATGAAATCTCCACCCACTTTGACGAAGGCCTCCTCCACATTCAAAAATTTGACGGGCAGCAAATTATCACCGCCGTTTATTTTGAAGGGAACCAGGGCCTGGTATATATCAAGCGGTTCCTGATAGAGAAAACCGACAAGAAATCATCCTTTATCGGCGGACACCCCAACTCGAAGTTACTTCTCTTTTCGATTGATCACCGGCCAGTGTTAAAGGTTATCTTCGACGACAAGAAAAACGAAAAAGAAATAGAAAACGAAAAGTTAGATGTAGAAGATTTTATTGCAGTAAAGGGTCCTAAGGCCAAGGGCAAGCGCCTCTCCAATTTTGCCATTAAAAAGGTATCCTGGCTACAGCCCCTGCCCTACTCCCCACCCAGACACGATCAGGAGGAAGCTGTTGAAGGTGCCCCGGGAGGGCCAATTGAAGAAACAGCAGAAGAAACAAACATTGCAACAGAAACACCAACTGAAGAAACCGTTGATAGCAAGGCCGGGCAAAAGCAGATAGGATCAGACCAGAAGGATAAGTCCAAACCTGTTAAGCCACCAAAAGCCAAAGGTACAACCGAAAAGAAAAAGCCGGATGATGACGGGCCTGTGCAGATGAGTTTATTTGATTAGGGGGGGGATATTCAAACTATTTTATTTGAGTAGTAGCACGTGTTTTATTCTACTCCCATCAAACAAATTGAGGGTCAAAATCTATTTTGGTTAGCCTTATTTTACTATTAGATATAGTTTTTAAAGTTCTTTTTATATGGGCAACTTTTTCTTGTTTAATAAATAGCGGGACCAAATCATTTAGATTGATTTTCAGTAAACGGTTAATTATTACAATATCATCCTTTGAAAATGGTCTTAATCCATTTATTAACTCAGACATATATCCTTTCCGATGTCCAAGTATCCTGGCAAGGTCATTTTGATTTAATCCCAGTTTTTTCAACTTGTTCTTTATCAATTCTTTTCTTTTGAAATGAAATTCATTCTCTGCCTGAATAAATAATTCGGCCAAATCACTTTCCTTGATTTGGCCGTCTGTGATTTTAGATTCATCAGACCAATATTTTTGTTCATATTTTAACATCAAATTTTTCAGGTGCTCTCGAATTGGTACATAAGAGCTATCTTCTTGTTCCAATTTTCTTAATCTCAAAAATAATGAAGATGCTCTTTCATGTTCAAGTTCGCTACCAAGTTCATTTAACCTTAAAATGTTATTTATTGCTAATCTGTCCATATTATATTAATAGTTTATTCCTTAACCACTTTTCTATTGTAATTATATTCCCTTTGAAAGTCAAATCATACTTATCATGTGAACCAATCCATACTATTGTAGCTTCGTTCTGCTCAAAAACTATCAAGACCATAGTTCTATGAATATTAATATCGAAAAAATAAAACCCATCACTATGCACACAATCTGCATCAGGCCTGTTTAGCTTTATGTCTGTTTTCTTAGTCCAATTAGCATTTTCTATATCCGAAATCAACTTATCAACAGCAACAATCAATTTGCTATTCCCACGGTTCTTTCGTTTTAATTTTACTAATTTATACTTAACCACCTGTACCCAACCACCTATTTAGATTCCTTCTAAATCTTACTTTCAACCACACTTCCCATCCTGTTTATTGAGTACTTTTATCCTCACCATTGAGTAATGGTTAATCCCAGTAAATAAAGTTTTCTTTTATGCTTTCGTTAAAAAAAGTAAAATCTGTTTTCAGGAAACATACTACAAGATTGGTTCTTAATCCTTTTGTGCTTGCGATTCCGTTTACTTTTCTCATTTATTACTTAATGCCTGTGGAGTTTGCAAAATTTAAAGTTGAACTTATTGATGAAAAAACAGCAACTGCCAAACACTTCTATTACGACCTTGATTTTGATGGAGATTCTGAGGAAATCAGATTTGGTTATGATGAATGGTATTCCAACAAAAATGCCCGTCCAAACCTGCAAATCTATGATATTCCTTTCAGCCAAATTGGTATTGATCAGGTAAACTTTGATTATGATTTTGTTGAAAATGCCAGGCCGGTTTTTAGTGATTACGACCATGATTCCCACTGTGAGGTTTATGCTTTTCTAAAAAAGGATACCTGCCTTTACTTAGAAGGGGTAAAGTTTTATGACACTGCCGGTAACTACAACACTTTTATCCAAAAATTTGTGGATTATGTTTACACGGACAGGGAGCTTGAAGACTATAATATCTTCAATGCCCCATCGGTTGACTTAAATGGGGACGGATTTAATGAGATCATCTTCTTTGTTAATGGCTTGTATTCTGCGAAACCACGGGCGCTTTATGCCCTGGATGTAAAAAACGATACTATTGTAAAAAGCCCGGAAATGGCAGTAAGTGTAGGTGCTGGAATTGACATACTTCAACATCCAACCTTGCGAAAAAAATGGATCATTACTGTAAATACCAAATCCCCAATAAACTATAAGAAACATAAAGACATCATCGATGATTCGTGTGGATGGGCAATGGCTTTTGATGAAAAACTGGATTTTTGGTTTAATCCAATACCAAATAAAAATGGATATAGCTATTATATACAAAACACTCCCTATACTGAACAATCCGATGTAGGTATAATTTCTCTGTTCAAAGTCCCAAAGGGATCTGAGGAACTTGAAGTTTTAAAAAAAATTGACCTTAAAGGAAACATAATAGCAGAGAGGATATTTGAAAAAGAAAAACACTACAGCTTTCAAAGCCATAGAGATAAACCAGGAGAGCTTTTCTGGCTTATCCAAAACAAGCCACCAATAAAATTTCTGATAAACACTGACCTTGAAACCCTAAAAACGTTCACCTCTGGTTACCCTTTTCCGTCTGTTTATACTGGTACTAATGAATTCTTGTTCGATCTCGATAGTGATGGAAAACAGGAAATCATTCATACAAACACTGATAATAGGTTAATAATTTACACACAAAATCTCACGCATCCGGTAATTGTCCCATACCAAAGGCAATCGAGATTAAAAGATGTACAAATGATCAAAATAAAAAAAGCAAGTCAGCCAATACTCTTTTTACAGAATGGGGCACAGAAATTATTTTATCATTATTCTTTTAATAAATTATACTATTGGAAATATGCCATCATCCTTAGCATTTATTTGATGAGTGTGGTCTTTTTTTATTTTCTGAAGCAACTCTACCGCCACCAGATGCTCTCCATCAAAAACCAGGTCGATCTACACTTCACACTAAATGCCATCAATAACATTTCATCAATGTATGTTTCGGGACGGAGGGAAGAAGCCGATCGTTTCCTCACTAAATTTTCACGCCTTATCCACCGCAGCCTGATGGATTCGGATAAAATAGAGACAACCATTGGTGAGGAACTTCAGTTTGTTACAGATTATTTGGATGTACAAAAGATCAGGTTCAAAGGTGCTTTTAATTACGAAGTGCACCTGGAAAATGAGACACTAAAGGCTGTAGAGATACCACGGCAACTGATACATACCTTTGTTGAAAACGCCATCAAGCACGGCTTAAGGCCAAAAGGGGAAGGTGGGATTTTAAAAATCGAAATAAAGGGAAGTGGCAGTAAGCTGGTTCAAATTATTATTGACGATAATGGAATTGGCCGGAAGGAAACGGCAAAGAATAAAAGCACCAGCAAAGGGCTTTCAATTGTAAATCAGATTATCGAATTGTACGGGAAGTTGAAAAACAGGAAAGTAAGTTTTGAGATTATTGATAAAAAGGATGAATCGGGGGAACCGGCTGGAACAAAAGTTAAAGTCATAATTCATTCAAAAAACCAGCCCTAACATTTTTCAGTTTTAATTACCTCATAAAAACAGATCGACTAAAAAAAGGACAATGAATGAAATTAAAAAAAAAGTTACCTTTACGTTGGCTTTATGTGTCATCAAACCATTGAGAAAATATTTAAGGCATATTTTACACACCTTAAAAATGACACAGCACCATATTAACATAGTTTGTCCTATCTGGCAAAGAAGGGTGAGTTTTATGTGGATTTCGACGAAGATCAAAAGAATTTCATCGACCAGATTGAGCCATTAAACATCGAAGCAAGATACCCCTCACATAAAGAAAGGTTATTGAAGAGCCTGACTGAAGTTAAATGCCGTGCAATACTAACCGAAACCAGAAAATTACAACAATGGATAAAGCAGAAGCTATAAGCAAAGTCCGCAGGTACAAGTTACTGTTAAATAAATATTATGACGTGGATCAGGTCTATTTGTATGGTTCTTATGCAAAAGACACCAACACTGAAGATAGTGATATTGATGTTGCCATTGTTGTCAATCAACTATCGGGCGACTTCTTTTCCACAACCCCATTACTTTGGAAACTACGCAGACAAGTTGATGACAGGATCGAGCCAATCCTGATAGAAAGACAAAATGACCCTGGTGGATTTCTTGATGAAGTAAAAAAATATGGAATTGCTATCACCGGATAAAATAGTATTCTATTTACGAAAAAACATCACTTTACCACAAACTGATACATTTTACAAATTATCACATTACCAAATTTTATTGCAATGGATGATCATTCGAAAATAAAAGCCATAGTAATAGACGACGAGCCCGAAGCCCTCACCCGCATGGAATACATCCTGGAAGCATTCGATTTCCTGCTCAAACCCGTTGACATTGACGAACTCCGCGATACCATCGAAAGGTACAAAAATAAAATTGCCCCCCAACCTGATGAAAAACTAAAACGCTTTGCCCAAGCCCACCACCTTACTGAACGAGAAGTGCAGATAGTAGAACTCCTCATGCAAAACAAAACCAGCAAGGAGATTGGTGAGGAACTTGAATTATCCCGGCATACGGTTGATACGCACCGGCGGAGGATACTGGTTTATTACTATTTTTGCACAAACAATTGTGCAATGATAGAACTGCTCGAAAATTCAGACAGGTTGGTACAGGGTGTTTCCTGTGATTTTAAAAGGTATCTTACAAAAAAAATCAATTGGCATAACCGGTTGATCGGGATTAAAGGTGCTCGTGGAACCGGAAAGACTACAATAGTTTTGCAATGGCTGAAAGTTCAGGGAAAACCTGTCGCGAAAGCTGCATACTTTTCGCTTGATGACCTTTATTTCCTGACCAATACTTTAGTGGATACTGCAAAATCATTTTTTCAGCAGGGGGGGCAAATTCTCGTGCTTGATGAAGTTCATAAATATCCGCAATGGGCCAGAGAAATAAAAATAGTTTATGATCGCTTTCCCGAATTGCAGGTTATCTTCACTGGTTCATCTATCATCGATATTTCACGACAAGAGGGTGATCTTAGCCGAAGGGCGATAATGTATGAACTCCATGGGCTTTCTTACCGTGAATATCTTGAAATGAATGGAATAATGAAATTGCCCATCCTGAATTTAAACCAGATAACAGATGGTAATCTTTCGATCCAAAATTATTTCCCATCCGGTTTTCGACCACTTGAATCATTCAATAACTATCTACGGTATGGCTATTACCCCTTCTCCAGGGAAGATATTCCCGGCTACTTTCAGCGGCTTCAGCAACTTATAAGATTAATTGTGGAATACGATATGGCCGAAATAAAGGGTTTCGACATCAGAAATGCCAAAAAGATGTTACAGCTTTTGTATGTTGTTGCACAGCAAGTCCCGTTCAAACCAAATTTGCACAAGCTTTCCGAAAAATGCGGAATACACCGGAATTCGATGGGGAATTATATATGGTTTCTCGAAGAAGCACGGCTAATCAGATTGCTGCATCCTGCCGGAATAAGTATTGCAACTTTACAAAAGCCTGAAAAGATATTTTTAAACAATACCAGTTTAGCTTATGCCATGGCTTCAGTTATGCCATCAATAGGGACTATTCGCGAAATTTTTGCTTTTAGTCAGTTAACTGTTAATCACGAAGTAAGGTTTCCAAAAAGCGGCGATTTTGAATTGGATGGCAAGATTGTTCTGGAAATCGGCGGCAAAAACAAGGACACAAAACAAATATCCGGTCTTTCAGAGGCTTATCTGGTTAAAGACGACCTTGAGTTTCCGGTTTCAAAAGTAATTCCGCTCTGGTTGCTGGGATTTCTGTATTGATTATTATGAACAATACCTTCACAAAAACAAAACAAGCAATAAACTTCGGTGATAACCCGGGATTGCCCCGCCATACGGTTGATACGCACCGACGGAGGATTTTGGGGAAGGTGGAGGATTTTGGGGAAGGTGGGAGTGAAATCTACCGGGGAGTTGGTGGGGATGGTTTAAAAAAAACTTATCAATAAATGCCGGTTGGAGTGGCATTTCGGGTTATGTAATTCCTGATTATCCTGATATAGAAACTGTTTTTGAATCGATCGCAGATGAACTTATCATCCTTCAAAATATGGAAGGGCTTTATTGGCCGGGGCAAAATGTGAACACACTCGGCGATTGGGATTCAAATTCGGGCTACTACCTTAAAGTGTCGGATGAAACAATTTTGCCAATCGTTGGTAAAATACCTGATCAAAGTACCCTGGGGTTAACGAATGGTTGGTCGCTTATCCCGGTTATCAGCGAATGTGATGTGGATGCTGAACAACTTTTCAATGGGTTTGATTTGATAATCGTAAAAGAAGTTGCCGGTTGGCGTACGTACTGGCCAGGGTTTGGCATTAACACACTTGGACAGCTTGAACCCGGCAAAGCATATTTTGTTTTGATGGGAAGTGAAGGGGAGATTACATTTCCGGAGTGTAATGGCTTTAAAGTTGGCACATCCAAAAACCTAACAGGTTTTGGAAACCTGTTAGGTTTAAACTCTCCCTGGCAACTTCCAAAACTTACGGTGTCAACACATACTATTGCCATTTCATCAAACACAATCAATAATTCTGAAATATACACCGGAGATTTTATCGGAGCTTTTGATGAATCCGGGAATTGCTTTGGTGTTGGAATATGGCAGGGCGAAAACACTTCCATCACTTTGTTTGGCAACGATCCGCTAACTCAGGAAAAGGATGGATTTTCGGAAAACGATTTTATTTCGTTGCAAGCCTACAATCCTGAAACAAAGGAAGAAACCGATCTTGTAATAACCTGGGATCAATCATTGCCTCAGCACAATGGAACTTTCAGCACCAATGGCCTCTCAGCAATTTCGGAGTTGAAATTATCAGCTACCGGCATACAGTTTTTGAATGGGAATGAGGTTAAGATTTACCCCAACCCAACCACCGACAAAGTGTTTGTAAAACTTCCATCTGCAACAAAAACAACAATCTCAATTTTCGATATGAAAGGTCGGTTAATAACCAGAAATCAATTTACTGAAATGATTAATGAAATTGATCTCTCATCATACCAAAAAGGCATTTACATTATTGAGGTGAAAGGGGAAACAATCATAAAAACAGAAAGGTTGATAAAAAAATAGTGCAGCAAAATTTGTAATCAGAAAAGGCTATCCGTACGGATGGCCTTTTTTGTAACCCATTACAATTTACCTCAAATACGCAAACCCTCAGAATAGTTTCTATTAATAATGGAAACATTCTGATGAATGTTACTTTTCACAAAAGAAAGTTTATTATCTTTGTGAAAATATTTGTTATGGACAAGCGTATACTTCAAACGATAATAGCTGATCAGCAGAGCATGGGCTGGCAAGCATCCTATATTGAAAGGAGTTTCCCCGGACACCTACTGTCAGGCAATGACATCGTGGTATTCTCCGGAATCAGGCGATGTGGGAAATCTACCTTACTCCATCAGATCAGAAAGGATCAGGATGAAAGGGATTTTTACATGAATTTTGATGATGACCGCCTGATTCAATTCAGTGTCGAAAATTTTCAAATGTTATTAGAGTTATTTATTGAATTATTCGGCCCACAAAAGACAATATATTTTGACGAAATACAGAATATATATGGTTGGGAGAGGTTCATAAGAAGACTATACGATTATGGCTATAAAGTATTTATTACCGGTTCAAATGCCACTATGTTGAGCCGTGAGCTGGGCACACATCTTTCGGGCAGGCATATATCATATAAACTATTCCCTTTTTCTTTTAGCGAATACCTACGGTTTAATGGGTTTGATGCGGGTAAGCCATCTTTTTTTTCAACTGAAAACAGGGCACTGGCACAAAAACACTTTTCTGATTATTTCATCTTTGGAGGATTTCCGGCATACATAAAGCTAAGAAACCCCGAATATCTAAAGTCGTTGTATGAAAGTATTTTATACAGGGATGTGATGGTCCGCAACAACCTTGGCAATGAAAAAGAAATACTTGAATTGGTTTTTTACCTCGCCAGCAATGTGTCAAAACTTTCTTCGTACAACTCTTTATCTAAAATCATTGGAGTGTCAAATGCCTCAACTGTAAAAAATTATATCTCGTATTTACAAAACTCCTACTTGATTTTTCCTGTCAATAAATATGATTTTTCTTTAAAAAAACAAATCCAAAACCCTAAAAAGATATATTTTATTGACAACGCGTTGATCAAAACACTTGGTTTCTATTTTACTGATGACTTAGGAAGAATGCTTGAGAACCTGGTTTTCCTGGAACTAAAACGAAGAAATCACGAGATTTTTTACCATACTTCCAAAACCGAATGTGATTTTTTGGTCCGTAGCGGAAATTCAATATCTGTAGCAATTCAGGTTTCATATTCTCTTTCTGAAAAAAATACCCGATTAAGGGAAATTAATGGCCTTTTGGATGCAATGCAAACCTATGCCCTGAATAAAGGCATGATCATTACCAACAATGAAGAAGAAAACCTTTCAATAGATAACAAGCACATTTCCATTGTTCCGGCCTGGAAATGGTTACTTGAAAGATATTGATATTTTTATAAAGATAGCACAATAAACATTGTAACAACATAAGGCCACAGGCATCTACTTGTAGCCATTTTTGTAGCCCATCAAAAATACCTCTCCAAAAACCGCCTGAAAAAAACATCATAAACTTTATAACCGTCCGGGCTACGGTATATCATCTCTTTTTCAACCAATACATGGAGTGCCTGCAGGGTTGAAGAACTGGATGGAAGTTTATATTTGATAAGAAAATTTACGGCAGACGGCTTTTGAACGATGCCCTCTTTTGCAATGGACTTTATTAAACTTCTTTGATTGCCGGGAAGCAGATTAAGGATATTGAGATAATCAACTTTACGGGTTTCGATATAATTGCCGGTTATCTCAGTAGCTTCATCTTTCTCCAGGAAATTGTTTGATTTATAAAATGCCTGGTTGCAAATAACGTGGGTGTAATAGGTGTGGGTTTCAGTAAATTCCAGAAAGTGCCCGATTGCAGAATTTGAAATTTCTTTATCGAATTTATTAAAACATTGATTTATAAAATCAGCATATATATCATGGTTAATTTTATCAATTACCAGGCTTTCAGTACTCTGGTAAAAAGGTTGTTTGGCACTATAAAACATATTTTGGAGAATATGATTGGAACTGCCCGAAAATATAAAGGTTACATTTTTAAGCCGTTGGATAAAAGTCCGCAACAGTGCCTCGGCTTTCTCAGGATACCCGGCAACTTCCTGAAATTCATCAAATGCCACTACAACAGGGTTTTTTCGTTGTTCCAGGTAATCGAAAAGCTGGGAAATGCC
>NIVA01000212.1 GCA_002254335.1 Bacteroidetes bacterium 4572_114
CTTTTTTCATTGATTGATCGGCCTTTTACAAGGCTACAAATTTTTGATAACCAGATTCGCTCTTGATATGTTTGGTAACTTGTTTTTATCACTACATTTTGTCCGTATAATCAGCCAATTTGGGATAGTATGCGGACAAATGGTTTGTTTATTTTTGTTTCTTGTTGTTAGGTATTATCATTGTTTTACGTTGCTGTTTTCATTCAATTTGCAAAAGTAGCTAAATATTTATATCGTCCAGAAGGTTTCTCATTTTTTTTATGTTCTTCCTGCTTACATGGGTGTAAATTTCGGTAGTCTTGCTGCTTGAATGTCCCAGGGCTTCTTGTATCAATCTAAGTTCTGTGCCCTTTTCCATGTGGTGTGTGGCAAAAGTGTGCCTGAGCATATGTGGGTAAATATTTTGCTTCAACCCTGCTTTTTCGGCTGTGCGCTTCACAATTTTCTCGATGCTGGTTGCAGAATATTTTCCGCCTCTTTGCCCCTCTATCAAATAATCTTTTGGCAGGAAACTTTTGTTATATTTTTTCAGGTCATCAAGTAATCGCCTTCCGGGGTTTAGAACCCTGTATTTGTCCCCTTTGCCTTTTACAAATATCAGTTCCCGTTTAAAGTCCACGTCATTCACCTTCAGGTCGCATACTTCGGCCCTGCGTAATCCACATCCATATAGTAGTTTTAGGATGATCTGGTGTTTAACGTTGTTACATTGCCGGTACATGGCAATAAACTCCTCTTCGGAAATAACTTTCGGTAATGGCCTTTTCCATTTCGGCCTGGGAATATTTTCTGCATCAAGATCAACATGGTGAACGTTTCTGTAATAATATTTTATTGCCGATAATGCCTGGTTTTGTGCGGAAGGCCCGTAATTCCTTTCAACTATTTCATCGTGTAAAAACTTCATCACTAATTCGCCCGGCGTTGTTTTAATGTCGTTGTTTCGGTTGATGGTTAAAAACCAAACTACATACCAGGTATATTGCCTGATGGTATTTTGGCTTTTTTTTTCAATTTGCATGTGCCGCAAGAATTCTTTTTCGGGCTGTAGCGGATTAATTAATTTGGGCCTTTTGTTTGGTTTCCTTTCCCTTTCTTTCGTAGGGGCGAAACTAACCTTATAGGATGTTGCTTTTAGTATTTCGATGAGATGTGCCCGGTTATCACCTGTGTTAAGTGCCGACCACACTTTTGCGCCAGGATGCCACCATGCCCCCTCAAGTTTTTTAAAGTCATCCTTAAACCGGTAAGGCAGATGGATGTAAAATGTTTTTTGTTTTTCGTCACATTTCACATCAAGTATATTTTCTTCTTCACCTTTAATTGAACCGCCATCCCGGTAATCTTTTATTTCATCCACACCAGGGGTTTTGGGCACAATGTTAAATTCCAGTTTGCAGATTCCTCCAATTGCATCCTTAATGATTTGTTGATACCCTTCTGTTTCAGAAATATACCAACACTTTTTGGTGGCACTCCAACGGGCACCGGGCATGGTTTTTACCAATTCAATTATCTTGAGGTCATATTTAAATATGAGGCCAACGCATTGCTGCTGCCGATGCTGAAAAGATTTTATTTTAACTGTTGTTAACGACATGTTGAATTTAATCTCCGGGGCAAACGTATGAAACTATAGGTACTACTACTGATTTAGTGGAATCCCGAAACTTCGGGACTTCAATGCTTTAATGCTTCAATGCAAAAATGTAAATAATATCCTAAATGAAAAATAAAATAATATTTCACATAAGCTATTTAATATCATAAACTTAACCATTGAGGAATATTTTAGTCCCGTATGTACGGGATCGCATTTCATCATTATTAACGAACTTACTAACAGAATAGCCGTATCATTGTTTACCACTAAAATGGTAGTAGAACCATTCAAATAAAAACCAATCCCGAAAGCTTTCTGGACAAAATATCAATAACCAAAAATGAACATAAACTCATAGCAATTACATATTTTATTGATATACTGTTATCTGAATTGCAAGTTTGAATTTTACTCTCTAAGTATGCTCCTCGATATAACAATTTTTTGCACTTCGCTGGTGCCTTCGTAAATTTGGGTGAGCTTGGCTTCGCGCATCAGGCGTTCCACGTGGTACTCTTTCACATAGCCGTAACCGCCATGTATTTGCACGGCTTCGGTGGTAACTTCCATTGCAATGTCGGCGGCATATTGTTTGGCCATGGCACTGGCCAGTCCGTACGGTTTGTCGTTGTCTTTTAGCCAGGCAGCTTTAAGGCAGAGGTTGCGGGCGTTTTCAATTTTCACATACATATCGGCCAGCTTAAAGGCAATCGACTGGTGATCGCAAAGCAATTTCCCAAAAGCCTTCCGCTCTTTTGAATATTGAAGTGCGCGTTCGTAAGCCCCCACGGCAATCCCAAGTGCCTGCGAGGCAATCCCTATACGTCCGCCCTCAAGGGTTTTCATGGCAAATTTAAACCCAAAGCCATCTTCGCCAATGCGGTTTTCTTTTGGCACTTTCACATCTGTAAACATCACCGAATGGGTGTCTGAGCTGCGCATGCCCATTTTATCTTCGTGTGGCCCAAGCGAAATGCCGGGGGTATCTTTGTCAACAATCAGCACGTTAATGCCATGGTGTTTTTTTTCGGGATGGGTCTGTACCGCTACCAGATATACCGAACCACTATTGGCACTGGTTATCCAGTTTTTGGTGCCGTTCACCAGGTAGTGGTCGCCTTTGTCTTCGCCAGTGGTACGCTGGTGCGTGGCATCGGAACCTGCCTCTGGCTCCGATAGCAGGAACGCCCCGATCTTTTCACCTGAAGCCAGGGGCGGCAGATACTTTTGTTTTTGCTCTTCTGAGCCATATTTCCCAATGCCATAACAGACCAGTGAATTATTTACCGACATAATAACAGAGACCGACGCATCGACCCTGGAGATTTCTTCCATGGCAAGTACGTAAGAAACGGTGTCCATCCCGCCGCCCCCGTACTCGGGATCGACCATCATCCCCATAAACCCAAGCTCGCTAAGTTCCTTAACGTGCCCTGTTGGGTATTCTGCCTTTGCATCCCTTTCGATAACATCGGCTTCCAGTTTTTTCGAAAAATCACGCGCTGCCTGGCGGATCATCAATTGCTCTTCGGTAAATTCAAAATTCATTTTGCTTAATTTTATTTTGTGAAACATTTTTCCGGAAATCCCCAACCAATCAAATGGCCATCAAAAAACGATGAAATGAGGACGTGCACAAATTTATTTAAATCTTTTGGTACTACTACTAATTTAATGGAAAACATTAACAAATATATACTAATTGTCGATAAGGGTTTGATGTCCGGTGACTGAAAGGAGTCCGTATGGATGACCGATGTTGCTGCGTCGTTAAACAATAGCATTTCAGTCATTTGCATACCTGGCATCCGACACCCGACACCCGACACCCGACAGCCCATGTTCCCCGAAATGTTCAAAGCCTTCCCGCTACGTCCGATCCTAAAACCCCATCCACCATATTCGGCAATTGGTTTATATTTTCTTACGTGCGCATCTTTTACTTCGCCCCACTTAATCCATCTATCCTTCTGGTGAATGGGCGCAAAGCGATAGTATATCCCGTTTTTGTCGATGCGCGTATGCAAGGTAAGGCCGAAAAAAAATACAATCAACAGGACCGGCACCAGCAAAGTGAGCAGCACAACCCAGTCGGGGGCGGGGCTGTTGCCAAATGGCCTGCCAAGTATAATTTGCTGGATAACCCCCCACAGGGTAATTGCAAGTGGGATTGTAACAATAACGATAATCCATTTCTGGTTAAACTTCTGGGCTTCTTTAAAAAGTATTTTCGACATTTCTGTTATAAATTTTCTTCAAATATTGGATAAGAGGTCAAAAATAGAAAATTTTCCCGAACCGGAACAAAACACGTGCGGGATAAAATTAATAGGCCGGCATTTTTTATTTCTTTTTAATCCCCTTCAACGAGTCCGGTCTAAAAAGCTGTCAGACAGTTATCTTCCATCCTGAACACAGGAACTAAAGTATTATATGCCTATCTTTTAATCTAAACTGTCTGACAGCTAATCACCCAGTATTATATGCCTATCTTTTAATCTAAACTGTCTGACAGCTAATCACCCAAATATTTGCCTTTTAATCCGGTCTAAAAAGCTGTCAGACAGTTATCTTCCATCCTGAACACAGGAACTAAAGTATTATATGCCTATCTTTTAATCTAAACTGTCTGACAGCTAATCACCCCTAAAGTATTATATGCCTATCTTTTAATCTAAACTGTCTGACAGCTAATCACCCAAATATTTGCCTTTTAGGCTAAACCCTTCAATTAATTTAACTTCAAACTTCTAGCATCCCGAAACCTGCCTGCCAGCCGAAGCGAAGCGAAGGAGGGGAACCTGAAACTCATCAATGAAAATAATAATCATAATTTCAATCTTTTTTGTGATATTCGGTTTTGCCGGGTATTATGTTTATGTCAGGGCCATGCAAGCCTTTTCGGGGATATTTTCAAACACTATCCCTGTGTTGATAATCTATATATTTTTGGCTATATCAATGCCCGGTCGCCCAGGGCTATTTAAAAAAGAAGGATACCCATTTTTATATCTCATCAGGCTTCGGAACAGCAGTTGTGCCAATTAAAGTTGGGAATTTTGCGGAGGTGGTTAATATTAAAATTGTAAATAACTAAAATAAATCTGAGTGCGTACCCGTCCTGATAAATGTTACCACTTTGTCGGAATAGTTAGTTTCCTAAATTAAAAGCACCAGCATAATCCGGTATATATTTCATCTGTTCAGTTGCATAAAAAGATCCTCGGTGTCCTTTGCCCTGAATACATTTCCAATTTCCGCATCTTTTATTGCTTCAAGAGTTTCCCGATTAGGGTTTTTTGCAGGATCAACTTCAATGTTTTTTTCACTTTTTGCCATCTCTTTAATTAATCCGAGCAAGTGTTTTGTTTTGTTGGTGCTATTGTTTATTATAATTGTATGTGTAGCCATAATTCCGGTTTTTTTTCATTCATAACAAAATTAGTAAAATTTCTGATGATTGATTTTTTATACTTAATTCTTTCAATTACCCAACACATTTCACCAAAAGTTTATACCCAAAACCATGAACATTTATTAATTCAATATTGGTATCATCACATAAAAGTTTGCGTATCTTATTAAGGTACACGTCCAGGCTTTTCGAAACATAATAATCATCCCTGCCCCAAACTGCAATTAATATTTTGCTACGCGATACTACTTTGTTTTTGTTGATGGCCAGCACCTTTATTAATTCCGATTCTTTGGTGCTCAAATTATTTGAAGTGTTGCCGAAGTTTAATATCCGCTCTTCACAATTCAGGCTAAAGTTGCCAAAAGTCAGGGTTTCCGGTTTTTTTTCATGTTCCGAACCATACTTCCGGTTTAAGATCACCTGTATCCTCAGGAGCAATTCCTCGATGTTAAAAGGTTTGGTTACATAATCATCGCAGCCTGCTTTGAACCCGGCAATTTTATCCTCATCAAGCGATTTGGCAGTGAGGAAAATTATGGGGATTTCTTTGTTTGTCTTCTTGATCTCTTTGGCGAGTTTTATGCCGTCTTTACGAGGAAGCATAATGTCTAAAATGCAAAGATCGAAATCATCAGAACGAAAAGTATTCAGCCCTTCAACTCCATCGGTACATAAAACAGGATCGAACCCGGCCAGTTTCATGTTCTCTTTCAACAGATAGCCCATGTTTTTATCGTCTTCAACGATTAGTATTTTAGTTAATGCTTCCGTCATTATTTTAATGGTATAGAAATTTCAAAAGTACTTCCTTTATTGATTTCGCTTCGAACCTTTATTTTCCAATGGTGTGCGTCCAATACTTGTTTCACGTAATATAATCCGAGGCCAAATCCTTTATCGTGTTTATTCCCGGCCGGAACCCTGTAAAATTTATCAAAAACCCTGTCAATCGAAGCCGGTGGGATTCCCTTTCCGTTGTCTTCGATCTGGATGACCAAATGATCTTTACTGTTTTTTGTTGTAATTTTTATTGCCGGGCTAGTATCACAATATTTTATGGCATTATCCAGCAGGTTCAAAAAAGCATTCGACAGGTGGACCTCATCTGCCAAAAGTGTAAAATCTTCGGCCTGCAAATCCAATGTTATATTTCCGTTTTTGCTTGTTGCCTCAATTTGTTTGGTCTCAACTATTCCGGTTAACAGGTCATGAATATCAGTTTGGGTTGGCGTAATTTGTAATGAACGGTTTTCAGTCATTGAAGTTTCAAGAATCAGGTCGATGTTATTTTGTAACCTTCTGTTTTCTTCACGGATGATCCCTGCATACATTTGTGCCTTTTCATTTTTAACCAACCCCTGTTTTTCCATCGTATCAATTGCCAGGTTTATGTTGGCCACCGGCGTTTTAAATTCATGGGTCATGTTGCTGATAAAATCCGATTTCATTGCCGAAAGCCTTTGATGTTGCATCAGTGTCAGGATAAAGTAAAACATCAAACTCACTAATAATCCTATCAAAAATACCGAAACCAGGATCACCGTCCATAGTTCTTTTATTAGCGACTTTTTCTTATCGGGAAAGAAAATGCTGAGTTTTAAGGGGCTGAAGAAGTAGTTGTCCCTGAATAGTTCTGTTCCGGTTTTAGTGTTAAAAATCCCTGCCTGCACGTTATCCGGTTTACTGACCAGCAAATTTCCGGTGGCCGTCTCCTTAATCTGGTAATAGAAATTCAGTGGGATATCTTCGTTTCTAAAATGTTTGATTAGTACGGAATCCAGTGTGCTTTTAAAATCTTCGTTTTCTGCAATCGTCTTTCGGTAGGAGTTGATGGTGGCATCATTTTTAAGAAAATCCGGGCTTTCCTCCATCAGGTATTCCACGTTCAGCTCCATGCGGATATTTGCCGGGAAACTGAACTTGACATTGCTGTACGATAGCAGCGAATCGTTGCTGAACCTGTTCCAAAAATAGAGCGGAATGGTATCGAATGAATAGCCTTGTTTAGTTGCCGGATATCCATCGGGAGCCTCGTCGTGTTTCAGTACCAGCAGGCTTTCGCCAGGCGAAATGCTGAATTCAGAAAAGAAGTCGATGCAATAAAAACTCTCTTCTACCTCGGAGGCCGCTTCTGCAAGTACCCGGTTGATCCGGGTGTCGAACTCTTCACTTTTTTTCTGAAAGGAAAAGCTGACCCAGTAATATTGAAGCCACAACAATCCCAAAAGGGTGATGGATAAAATGACAATTAATACTCCTGTCTTTTTTCTGAACATATCACAAATGTAGATAATTAACGATCGGTTGGTAAAGCGGATTACACTTTTAAGTATTTTTTAAGTAATGTTTAGAAAACGTTAAGAAAACCACTTAAATGGAATGATTTGTTTTGTATGATAAAAAATCAATGAAGATATTGAATTATTATAAACTTGTAAATATTTTGCTGCTTTTTAATAGTCACACATCTAACTTCCACTACCACAGACCCCCCCCCCTCTAACTCCCCCTTTCCGCCTGCCAAAGCGAAGCGGCGGACAGGGATGGGGAGGATTCCACCACACTGGCCGCTGCAGTGGCTTGTGCGTTGGGACTCCCTTCCCCTGCAGGGGAAGGGTTGGGGATGGGGTCATAATGATTCTGCAAGTAAAATAGCCAGCTAAATAGTTACATTAATTTATTGAATTAATCAGGTTAAATATGAAAAGAACTATTTTAACATTTGTAGTACTCCAGTTTGCTGCCCAATTTGCCTTCGGACAATGGGTGCCGCAAAACTCAGGTACTTCCCAGGATTTCTGGGCAATAGATATGGCCGATGGCCAGGTAGGTTTTGCCGGTGGCGGGCCATGGCAGTTTACCTCAAGTTGTGTAATATCTAAAACCGAAGATGGGGGCCAAACATGGGTGGCGCAAAATCCGGTGGGTTTTGTCTCCTGCATTTTTGGTGTGGATGCGCTAAATCCAGACACCATTTATGCCGTTGGCTGCAATGCCTCTTATTATTACGGGTTAATTCTTCGTTCGTTTAACGGAGGCCAAACCTGGACAACCAAAAACATTTCCAATACCTGGGGTTTTTATTGTGTTGAGTTTCCTACAGAATCCATTGGCTACACTTGTGGCTGGAACGGAAGGATTTATAAAACAACAAATGCAGGGGATACCTGGACTTCGCTGCCTTCAGGAAGTTCTCAGACATTCAGGAGGATGTGTTTTGTTGATGAAAACCTGGGTTTTGCAGCTTGTGGTGAGGACCATGCCACCACAAATAAAATTTATAAAACCATTAATGGAAATTCATGGTCGTTAATTAAAAATTTTGGAAGTAGTTTTATCATCGGTGGAATGTACTTTTTTGATGAGGATACCGGCGTTGTTGTTGGGACAAATGGTTCAAAAGCAGTAATTAAAAGAACAACAGATGGTGGGTCGAACTGGGAAGATGTTTTGGAAGGCAACTATACATTTGCGCTCGAATGCCTGGACTTTGATGGCGACATCGGATGGGCAGCCGGAAAATATGGTTCCAACAATGGAATATTCAGATCGGAAGACGGAGGCCAGACCTGGGAGCTTCATTTCTCCGGTTTAACCGGAACGCCATATTCAGTAGTTAAGCGGGATACCACCTCTTTTATTGCCGGTACATCGGGCATGATCATGAATTATACCGAAAGCCCGCCTACACAGGTGAGGCCTCTCAAAATGAAGGATTCGATGATCTACCCAAATCCAGCAGATAAATCCATTAATATAAATATCAATTCATTTCCGGAAGCTAAATTTTATTCGATAACTAATTGTAACGGAAAGTTGGTTCATTCCAGCGAAATAGCAAGGTCAGACAGAATAATTATTGAAGTTGGGGATTGGAAAAAAGGTCTGTATTTTTTGTCTGTCTGGTCGGCAAATAAAGAAAACATGATAACAGAAAAAATTATAATCAACTAAAATTATGAAAACAAAAATCAAATCACTCTTTCTTCTCCACCTCATCGCATTGTTTGTATTTCCGCAGGTGTTAACCGCTACAATTATTAATGTCCCCGATGAACAGTCTTCTATCCAGGCAGGTATCAATGCCGCTTCAAATGGCGATACAATTCTGGTGCAGCTCAACAATTATCAATGGCAGCGGCTCGGGTAGTTGCGCAAAGTTCAGCAGCGGCGAATCCCCGGCATCTGTTTTATCCGGATTTACCCTTACAAACG
>NIVA01000213.1 GCA_002254335.1 Bacteroidetes bacterium 4572_114
CTTTGGCATCAACGGTGACCATGATCTGCATCGCGCTGTCGCACTTCAACATATTACCTTCTTTAACAATAAACATCATCGAATCGTGTGAGTTAAGTTTGTGTTTGTTGTGCATATCGTCCATCCAAATCATTATGTCCTCGTCCAAACCATCCAATTTCAATTCATCACCTTCAAATACCATAGTGGTGTCTATGGTTTTTACCACTCCGTTTTCATCTTCTGTAACTTTAAGGGTGATGATCTTTGTCCGTTCCTTTTTGGCCCCTTCATTTTGTTCCTGTCCGAACAAACAGTAATGTAAATACTGCTGCAACAATTGTTTGAGTGTTAAGTGAAATTCGTTTCATAGTTTTATCTCCTTTTTTAATGTTAATTTTATTTTATTGACGATGCAAAACTACACCTGGAACAATATGCTTTTAGTTAATGAGGGGTTAATAAAAGTTAAGGAAAAGTTAATGTGGGGCAATGGCAGCATACGTTAATGCTTCGTTAACAAAGGTTAAGGAAAAGTTAAAGTTAAAACGAGGCCATTTAATATTTGTAATTTTGTTGCATGAACCGTAAAAGCATTGCGCTGATTATTGCACTGATGAGCATCTCTTTGGTTGGGATTATTTTTGTTCAATTGTTTTGGATAAAGAATGCCATTGAGGTGAAAAGCGATCAATTCAACCGTTCGGTCAATGAGGCTTTAAATGATGTGGTGATTCAGCTTGAGAAAAACGAAAATTATCTTATCCTTTCAGAAAATTTCGACCAGATAGGAAGTGTGTTTTCTGTAAAAACAATCGACCTGGACTCTGTTCATGAAATACAGCTAAAGGTTACCGATACCATGAGAAACCGTATAAAGCAACTTCATGTTTCAAATACCAATATCGAGTGGATACAGGATGAGTTGAATGCCACCTATGAAATTCAAACATTTATGGATTCTACCGAAACATCTTTTAGTTATCATATTAATTTACCTGATGATGAAACAGAAAAAACAGAAGGACTGTGGGTGAGTGATGAAGGTGGGACACAACAAGTGTTTGTTGATGGGGAAGACAAATTGATTGTTGTTGATGAAAACACAAAACCATCGAGAATAATAATAAAAAGCAAAAAAGATAAAGTGGATGAGCGTGCAGATGCTTTAAAGGGAATGTTTGAAAAATTGGTAATTGAGGTAGAGAGCGTGCACACACCCATAAGCGCAAGGTTAGAAAAAGAATATCTTGGCAGCGTAATCAGGAAATCGCTAAACGACAGAGGGGTAAATATCCCTTTCGATTTTGCGGTGATTTCAGGCTCTGATGATTCCCTGGTCCCGGTCAGCTCCGAAAATTTTGATGTCAATAATTTGGGGACTAAATTCAGGGTCAGCCTTTTTCCCAACGATATTTTGCATATGCCTAATTTTTTACTTCTTGCCTTTCCGGACGAAAACATACATGTGCTCAGGTCTATCTTCCTGTTGTTGTCGGGGTCAATTATCTTTACACTAATCATTCTCGTCACTTTTTGGATCACGATCAACGTTATACTGAAACAAAAAAGGGTTTCGGAGATCAAGTCGGATTTTATCAATAACATGACCCACGAATTTAAAACCCCCATCGCTACCATTTCACTGGCCGTTGATTCAATTAATAACCCAAAAGTTATTTCGCTGCCCGAAAAAATAAAATATTTCACCAATATCATCCGCGATGAAAACCGGAGGATGAACACCCAGGTGGAAAATGTTTTACAAATGTCGCTGATCGATAAAAAGGATTTTAATCTCAATATCAGGGAAGTTGATGTCAATGAGATAATCCGGCGGGCAGTTAAAAATATCCGCTTACAGGTAGAAAAACGGCAAGGGGAAATTGAGGTGTCGCTTAACGCTGAACAGGTGCTGATATATGGCGATGAAATCCATCTGTACAATATAATCAACAACCTGCTGGACAATGCCATTAAATATTCCGATAATAAACCACAGATTATTGTTTCGACCGAAAATATAAATAATGGCATCAGGATTTCCGTACAAGACAATGGCGTTGGAATAAGCAAGGAGGCGCAGGAAAAAATATTTGACAAATTTTTCAGGGTATCAACAGGGAACATTCACAATGTTAAAGGTTTCGGCTTAGGGCTGAGTTATGTAAAAGCAATTGTCCTCGCCTTTAAAGGAGACCTCTCATTGGAAAGTAAGCCCGGGAAGGGAAGTATATTTCATGTGTATTTGCCGTTGGAGGGGGCTGAGGGCAAAGGGCTGAGAGCGGAGGGCAGGGTGCTGAGGGCGGAGAGGTGTTAGAAGGATTGAAACTTGAGAATGATGAAATCCAAAAACTTTCTATATGGGATCAAAGATCAGGATATTTATGGTGGAGGACGATCACAATTTTGGGGCGGTGTTGAAGTCATACCTCGAAATCCATGATTACTATGTTCACTGGGTAGATGATGGCAAACATGCCGTAAAAGAATTCCGCACTGACGATTTTGACGTTTGCATCCTTGATGTGATGTTGCCTAACGTTGATGGTTTCCAAATTGCCAGGGAGATACGTTTTATCAACAAAAATGTCCCGCTCATATTTCTTACGGCCAAAACTTTAAAAGAAGATATCTTAACAGGCTATAAACTTGGTGCCGACGATTACATAACCAAACCTTTCGACTCAGAAGTGTTGCTCTATAAAATCCAGGCTGTCCTCAAGCGGAACGATTTTCAGGAGAAACCGGAAAACGGCAGGGATGAATTTGAGATCGGGACATATAGATTCAACTATCCGCACCGGATGATTTCAAGGGGTGAACAATTAATAAAACTCTCGCCCAGGGAGGCCGAACTCCTGCGCCTGCTCTGCCTGAAAATAAACGATGTGATGCCACGTGAAATGGCCCTGAAAAAAATCTGGGGCGAAGACAGCTATTTCACCACCCGCAGCATGGACGTATTTATCACAAAACTAAGGAAGTACCTAAAGGATGACCCTGCCATTGAAATTGTGAATATCCATGGGAGTGGGTTTAAGCTGACGGTGAACTAATCACTAAGTTAGTAAATTAATTTGAAATTTAAAGCCCTATGGGGAATTAAAAAAAACTGACGCAGGTTTACACAGATACAACGGATTAAAAATCCGTTCGACCAGCGAAAATCCGCGTCTGAAAATATCGTTAACATGTTAGTATTAGTGTCTTTTTAAGAGTCTAATTTCTAACCATCTTCCTAACTTGTGTTTGATGTCCCGAACTTAGTTTATAAAAATAAATCCCGGGGATCAATTTGTCTGCTTGCCAACAAAACCTGTGTTCACCAGCTTGAAGGTGCCCGTTGAAAAGCTGTTCAACCTTTTTCCCAAAAGCATTGTAAACATCAAGGGAAACATCACAACTTTCGTTAAGGTTGAAAACAATAGTTGTTTTTTGACTGAAAGGGTTGGGGTGGTTTTGATGCAGTGAAAAAATGAGGGTGGGCGCTGGTAAATTTTCTACAGCCCCCACAAAACCACTCATATTCTCAGCCCCAAACGAAGGCAACATCTCAATAAAATCACCAGTCCCGTTGGGATATCTGCCGGTAATCGGCCCACACAATAAGATACCCCCCGGCAGCAATTGTGGTATCCGGGAAAACCCATTGATCAGGCTCGGCACTATCATCAGATAAAAAGTATCCACCCAGGCTTAACGTGTTTTCACTGTTATTATAAAACTCAATCCAGTCATCATATTCACCATCCTGGTCGGCCACAGTTGTTTCGTTGTCGGCCATAAATTCGTTGATCACCACATCACCGGTGATATTGATTGTGTAAAATTGATATTCGGCCCTTGCCGGCGAAAAAGTTGCCGCCTCATTGTTTTCAGTAAAAATATAGTACTGAATATCTGATGATCCGGCAATCAGGGATGCCCCGTAAACCCCGTCTCCGGCAGCCCCGTCATTGTGGTTGCCATCATCAAACATATCGGTTTTCTCAAACCTGGCACTTTTGGCATGGCGAAAGGCCAGCTTAACCAAAGTTGCATCTTCCACATCGGCAGTTACCCATATTTCACTGTTGGGGGCAGGCGTTTCAGGAATAATAATGATGTCTCCGATTTCTGGTGCTGTTGCCTGAAACCAGGAGTGTGAATTAAGAAAAGAAATCCTTTCCCCCATGAGTTCCGTAATTCCCGGGATAGACTGCTGCCCTCCTCCGATGCTGTTATTTACATTGTTAAGAAAATCCTGGTAGCTATAAAGTTTATTGGGGTCTGCCCGAACGTGCGCATCAATAATATCCTGGATTTCCAAAGCCCTGTCCACGTACCAGTCGTTGGTAAAAAGCTCCTCCAGCATGGTTTTCATATGGGCAACGTACATTCTTTTGTATAGCGGATTATTCAATATCTTACTGATGATTGGATAGTTTGAGTTGGTGGAATTAAAAAATGGGTCGAGGTGTTGTCTTTGGTAAAGGTTCAACGGGGGGCCTCCGATTACCATACCAAAAACCCCGAAGGTCTCGTTCAGGTCCCACGGAATGATATTAAACCGGCCTGCACCATCCTTGTAAAGGTAATAATTTTGGGGCATGTTTACCGGGGCATCAAGGTTTACAACCAAAATATCGAAAGCGAGCAACCAGAGCAACCGGTCAACATTCAGGACTTGTTCCACATATTCGTTGTGGTTGTTCAGGGTGTCGAGGAAGCTGATCATATCGGCCCAGCCAAAATCCGATTCCAGTGCATACAATCCGGTGTATGCTGTCGAATCCGTCCCTAACCATTTCCAAACCCCTTGTCCGAAGCCACCATTAGAAATTTCACCTTTTATCCGTGCATTTTCATCACCCGAAAAATGGGTGCGCATAAAGTATTTGTCAACATCCTGGTTGCTGGTATATAAGCCAAGATGTGTTTCGTTAACATAAACATTTGCGTAATTCGAAAGGCTTCCGGGCAGGTATTTCCGGGCAATTTCGTACCCAAGTGTCTCGCGCACAAAGCTGGGATCTTTAAATCCATTGGACAATTTTAAGGTCCCATATCCATCCAGCTCCTGGTCGTCGATGATGTAGTCGAGTTTGATATTGAATGGGTTTTTCACCTGGTTTGAGTTGTAGGAACTATTGCCTTTGTAACGCACACCCACGCTATCGAATGCCTGTCCGTTGATGGTGACAGCGCCCATCAAGCGTTCTTCATTTCCGGCAGCCTTCAATTGATCGAGCAGGTAATCCCAGTTCGATTCTTCAAATTCTATTTCGATGGTGTTAATGGTGTTGATGTCGTAGAAATTCTGGGCCATTGTCATCTGGCTGAAGGCGGTTGAAAACAATACTGCGAAGAATAATTTTTTCATAGTTATTAATATTTCCGGTTTTAAAATCTCTTTGGAGGGGCAGGCTTGTGGGGATGGAATTTGGGAGGTTTGTTTCTCTCCATCACATCATTAAAAATATCTTTAAGCATCAACCTTTGTTTGGGGGTGCATATTTTTTTGAGTTCCAAAAAATGTTTTGAAAGAAACAATTCAAAATCTTCCTGCTTTTCACTGATTTCACCAGCCAGGATGGCAATTCGGGCAGTGTCGGAGTTGGGGGCAAATGATTCGATAAGAATTTCCTCCTTTAAATGGTGGATTTGATCCATCAGATGTCTTGTTCGGCGTACATGTTCTTCCCTGATTTTATGAAACTCTATGCGCTGTTGATTAGAAAGCTTTAACCTTCTTGCGATGATATCCCCCGCATCCCGTGGCCTATGGTTTTGATTTGGTGGAAACGGTGGTGCCGGCCCTTGCATCCGGGTAAACCATAAAACCCCCAATAAGAAAAGGTTTAATACAATGAGCAGGGCAAAGCTGATGGTTAAAAAATTCCTGTTGCTGATCGTTTTCATGTCAAATCATTTTATGAGTCCGGTCTAAAAAGCTGTCAGACAGTTGTCTTCTAAATTACACACTGAAGCTAAAGTATTATATGTCTGACTTTTAACCTAAACTGTCTGACAGCTATTCATCCAAATATTTGCTTTTTAGATTAAACCCTTATTATTAATAAGTCAAATCCATGTTGTTGAGATAATACTCTTTTGCAATTGTATCTACTTCCTGTCCATCCGAACTAACCTGGCCCTGGTAATTGCTGAAAAAGAAAACACCCGTTACCAAATTCAGGATGACGATCACTGCAATAAAGGGAACTCGAAGCTGTACGGGCATAAAAATTTCCATGCCCGATTTTTGCCTGTCGGCCTGCGATTCAATCCTTGACCTGAGCCGTGTATAGAAAAAAGGATTGGGCTCCAAATCGTCCAGTTCATCAAACACGTTCAAAGTTTGGTCAACCTGTTTATTGATATCTCTATTTTTTTCCGGGCCCTGTTTCATTTTTAAAGCTCCTGCCGTTTTCAGTATGACGTTAATTATTCTATAAACTTGCGGATAATTCAAATATTCTTTTTATAAAAAACCTGGAGTTTTTTCTTAAGGTTGTTTTTTGCACGGTGTATAAGTGATTCCACGGCAGGTAAAGTTAATCCCATTATATCAGTAATGTCCTGGTAGCTATACCCTTCAACTTTGCTTAGGGTAAACGCCACACGTTGATTTTCGGGGAGTTTATCCAATGCCAGTAAAAGAGCTTGTTTCCTCTCCTTGTTTTCCAATATTTCATCCGGCGAACAAAACGATAGGAGGTGTTGACCACCCGTTTAAGATAAAATTCAACAATTTGCCGGAAAGCTGCTTCATCCCCGGCAATGGCCCTTTCAATTATTTTATCGTCTGATAATAACTTTCTTAATTGCAATATTACCCCCGATGTTTATTTTCAGATAGTAAATGCCCTGGTTAAATTTTGAAACCGGGATTTTGATTGATCTGTTGTTTACCGGTTGGTAATACACCTTATCCCCAACGGTATTGTAAAGGGAAATGTCCAGGATTGGCACGGCAGAATTTATCATAACTTCATCTGTTGCCGGGTTAGGGCAAATGGATATATCAAAAGTTTCCGTTTCGTGAACCCCTACAATAACATCAACACTATCAATATTTGATGGAATTGAAACCCCTTCTTCATACACTGCTTTCACATAATAATAATACATACCGATGTCTGGCGCAATATCCACATATTCGGTTTCAATAATTGGTTGTGTATTTACTTTTGAATAAGTAGATCCGTTGTCATCAGAACGATACACGTTGTAACCCAATACACTTTTGTAGCTTGCATCAATACTGTTTTTGCCAAATAAATCAAAAGCCTGCAGATATTTAATCATCAGGGTTTCTTTGGTTGACGGGAGCGTACCATCAACTAAACCGCCAAATTCAAATGAGGCCCCAATGGTATTATATAATTCATCATTTGTGTTTACAACAGCAACTCCGTATTCGGGCATATCGTTTTTTAATAGTAGATATGCATCACCCATGGGAGCAATATGATCGATCCAATTATTTTCTCCGTTATAATTAAATGCCATTCCTGCAGCTGGGGTCCCATCAATTCCCATAATGATATTCAAATCACCATTACCATCACTAATCCCATTAATGTTGAACATTGGGTGAACTGCTGTTGGATCATTATAAAACCAGGTATCCCCGCCTTCCATGTACAGGTTGCCCCCGTTGTTTAAATAATCGGCTAATTGTTGCCCTTCCCCTTCGGTCAATATATGGTTTGAGCTATAAATGCCGAGGCAGGTAAATATTGCTGCATACGGGTCGATAATTTCAGGAAAATTGGTTTTGAAGGTTACTTCATAGCCCAAATCCTGAAGTGTTGTTTTTATTTCAGGGCCAGAACTATTGTTTGGGTCCCGATCGATAATTAGCAACGAATCCAGTGTTGAAAAAGGAATTTCCCATGATAACTGCACATGGCTTTCGAAGGCTTCGCCAAACAAATTCACCGGAGGGTTCAATTTCCTGACTGTGAATTCCCAAACACTACAGCCTGAGGCATCTCCAAAACTATTGTAGGGCACAATTTTCCAGAAATATGATGTCCCTTCATCCAAATATTCCTCGGGAACATAAAGATTTCCAACAATGGACAATCCGTTTTCGATATTTGTTGGCGGGTTATCTGTACCAAAATATAACCGGTAGGCATTTGCATTGGGAACCTCGTCCCAAATCAGCGAAGCACCATTATAGACAAGGCCTCCATTTACCGGAGTGATTGGGCTTGTTGATGGCGGAGGTGAATCAACATTGTAGCACCAGATATCATCAACATACCAACCGAGAAACTGGTTATGGTTTCCTTCAAGCACAAAAGCAATGCTTATGCTATTACTGTTAAAACCTGTAATATCCACAGAAACTGTTTCCGGCCCAATATTACCATTGCCGGATGTTATTTCCCAGGCTGCATCTGTCCAATTAGTCCCATCTTCACTCCACTGAATTTTTGCTGTCAATCCAGTGCCTGCATCTTCAAAATAATGTTTAAATTCCAGTGAGATGTTATCCCAGTCTTCAACATAAAAAAACGGTAACCTCAATGTTTCCATAATTATTGCTTTCCAGCGAAAAGTCGAGAGAGTATTGGGCATCTTGGATATAATGAAAAATTACACCCGATTTATTTCCAACCAGTAAATCGAATAATCCATTATTATCTATATCGGTAATGAAGGGTGCTGAATTTTCGCCCACATCAATAGAGTTAAAATTTGGGTTCACCGGCGAGAAATAATAAGACTGTGGGGCATCCTGTTTGTAATAAGCAATAGTTCCCCCTTCATTTCCGATGAGTAATTCAAGTAAGCCATCATTGTCCAAATCCCTGAAAGCAGGGGCGGCAT
>NIVA01000214.1 GCA_002254335.1 Bacteroidetes bacterium 4572_114
AGGGTGGAAGAGTGGAAAGGGGAAAGATGGAAAGGTGGAAAGGGGAAAGGGGAAAGATGGAAGGGTGGAAAGGTGGAAAGGGGAAAGATGGAAGGGTGGAATGGGGAAAGGGGAAAGATGGAAGGGTGGAAAGGGGGAAGGGGGTAAGATGGAAAGGGAAAGGAATGGGGGAAGGGTTGTAGTTAATTGACGTTTCCAAGTTTTATGGACGTTGGAAAGTCAGGGACAAACCTTTCCATCGTCCGTAGGACATGGAAACGTTAGTGTTGGGTCTTGTTGTGCCTGAGTCTTTGGGATTAGACCTAACAGGTTTTAAAAACCTGTTAGGTCTTCATGCCGTACTCAGGCCCGGTGCGTTTTGAAAACGCGCCGGGTCTTGTTGGGACGTATTCCCTTAGCGACTCGAAGTCGCTTAGGGAATAAAAAAAGGCTGCCCCAATATTTTGAAGCAGCCCCTGTATTTAAACTTACAAATCTTTATTAGTACGCGAATAAAGGAAAATCCTTCATCAACCTATTTACTTCGGTTTTCACATCCTGCAATGCTTTTTCATCGTCCAGTTTGTTGATGCCCTGGTCGATAAGTTCAACGATAGCCGGAATGTGTTCTTCTTTCAACCCCCTGGTAGTTATTGCCGGTGTTCCCACGCGCAGGCCCGAAGCCTGGAAGGGGCTACGGCTGTCAAATGGGACCATGTTTTTATTCACGGTAATGTCGGCCAGTACAAGTGCGTTTTCAACCTGGCGGCCTGTGATATCAGGAAACTTAGTCCTTAGGTCGATAAGCATCAAGTGGTTATCGGTGCCATTGGAAATAACATGGTAACCTTTATCGATAAAAGCTTTGGCCATAACATTGGCATTTTTCTTTACCTGGAGGATGTATTCCATAAAACTATCTGTTAGTGCTTCGCCGTAGGCCACAGCTTTGGAGGCGATAACATGCTCCAACGGCCCGCCCTGGATGCCCGGAAAAACTGCCGAATTGAGGATCATCGACATTTTTTTTACCGTGCCCTTTTTAGTGGTGAGGCCCCAGGGGTTTTCAAAATTCTCGCCCATCATTATCATCCCGCCACGTGGCCCGCGAAGGGTTTTGTGTGTAGTTGTGGTTACGATGTGGCAATGAGGTAAAGGATCGTTCAATATCCCCTTGGCGATCAGCCCGGCAGGGTGGGCGATATCGGCCATGAGCAGTGCGCCCACTTCATCGGCAATGTTGCGCATACGTTCGTAGTCCCAGTCGCGTGAGTAGGCCGAGGCCCCGGCAATTATCAGTTTTGGCTTTTCGCGCATGGCGGTTTCCTCCATCTGATCGTAGTCGATGGTACCTGTTTCTTTGTCCACTTTGTAGGCAACCGGCCTGTAAAGGATACCGGAAGAATTTACGGCGGAGCCATGCGACAGGTGGCCACCATGTGAAAGGTCGAGGCCCATAAATGTATCGCCCGGCTTGAGGCAGGCCAGGAAAACCGCCATGTTGGCCTGTGCGCCCGAGTGGGGCTGTACGTTAACAAACTCTGCGTCAAAAAGCTCTTTTGCACGGTCGATGGCCAGTTGTTCGGTCTGATCATTTGTCTCTCTTTTTCCTTTTCTATAATATCAAAAACCTGCTTGTCTCTTTCCATTATTTTATTCTTAAATTGTTCTGAATATTAATTTACTTCCTTGATTTTGCGTGCAAAAGTATAATTTATTTTAGGTTTTCAATTGTTCTTTCCTTTTCCGGTTTTATACTTCCTTAATTGCTCAATTTTTTCAACAGATAAATTTGTAATTTCAATAATTATCTGATTATCATAACCATTTTCAATTAATTTTAGTGCAACCTTTTCCAATCCTTTTTCCAATCCTTTTTCCATTCCTTTCTTCATCCCTTCTTGAATTCCTTCTTGAATTCCTTCTCTTCTAAGCATTGTTGCGGTGGATACAAATTGTTGTTCAGCTTGTTCCGATATATTTCTCATGGTTTCTAAGTATTTATTGGTGTCGATGGATGTTGCATTTAACATATATGTAATGATTGTATCAAAAAAATGTCTCCCTTGCTCTGTTTGTAATACTTGATTAAGGCTAACAAAGATACTACTAAGTTTCCTGATTATTTCCTGTTCATTAAAAATATTTTTCATTACCAAAAGCCCAATCTGAAGCTCAAGGCTTTCAAAAAGTCCCACAAGTTCTTTGTCGGAATAGGTTGACGTGTCTATTAATTCGTAATCAAAAGAGGGAATGTATTTCTTGAGTTCTTCGTCGATATTGTTGAAATATGCTTCAAATGGTTTGTTTTGCCATTCTTTTTTTCCGTGATAGAAAATAATTGGGATAACAACCGTAAGGTTTTGCTTTTGCTTTATTTGCACTCCCCAAACGCTCAGCATATAACCAATAAGCTGGAAGTGTGGGAATAATTCAGGTTGGCTTTTGTGTTCAAATAGTAATGAGATTTTTACGTTTGTGCTGTTCCCATACCTGCAATTATAGACTAAGTCGGAATAACTTGTACGCAGATGTTTGTCAAGATATTCTGTTTTGTCGAGGATGAGCGTATCCAATTTCAGGTTTTTAACAATTTCAGGGCTTATTGTTTTTGACACAAATTCCCTTAAATCCTTTTTCCTGGAAAACAAGCTCTTGAAAAACTTATCGTGTGTATTTATTAATTTTTTCTCCATTCTATTCGTATATTGACACTCTGTCAATTCGTTAATTTATTTTCTTGTTTATCCAACAATACAGAAGAAAAGTCTTTGCAAAATTACATAAATAAATAATTCTACTTTTCACGTTTCGACTTTCGGGATTGGTGCAAAATAGTACCTGATGGCTTGCTCAAAAATAACTTCCGGTTTTTATGAACATCTTTTGCACACATGCTTCGTTAAAAATACTCACCATATCCTTGCTATGATTGCGTTTTTTGCCTTGCCTGTGCACAAAATATTGCCCCTAAATTCCCGGACTTATTTCTGAGTAAGCCCTGAGGATATCTCAACATCATACTTAATGGCAATAAAACCAACTTCAAACTGGTGCTTATCGTGAGATGCCACCGTTACCGGCCCTGCGTTTTTTTGGTGATAAACTAACATTCCGGTTTCATCTAACAGCCATGCCGAGATATTAAACTCACCCCGGAGCAACGGAATATTTTGATACTTAATATTTACGGTATGGTTTGCTTTTCCTGAAAACACCATATTTTTATCTTTCGATAAATTTATGGCATGAACAGGTATATTATCATTCCTGATAATGCCGATACACAACACATACGGGCTGTCGTCGAGGCTTTCAATTTCAACGGCTATTCGAAGGTCGTCGTTTACCTTTAGTTGCACTGGTTCAGTTGAATCATTTAAAACCAACGATTTAATCCTTTTGCTGTACGAATTGGGTATCTTGTCTCCAATTTTCTTTGACGGTTTTTGCGCGGCTTCTTTTTCGCGCTGGTAGTTTTCGTAAGCTGCAGTTACTTCACTGGATACGCCGCTCATTTCAATTTTTCCGTTTTTGAGCCATATAGCCCTTTCGCAGAGCAATTGTATTTGGTACATCGAATGGCTACAAAAAACAATGGTCTTTCCGGCATCTTTAAATGCAATCATCCGGTCGAGGCTTTTTTTCTGAAAATACTGGTCGCCAACACTAAGTGCCTCGTCTATTACAAGGAGTTCAGGGTTGATGCTGGTAGCGATTGAAAAAGCCAACCTTACGTTCATCCCTGACGAATATGACCTGACCGGCTGGTCGATAAAATCCCCGATTTCGGCAAAAGCGAGTATTTCGTTTTCGTAATCCAGTATCTCCTTTTTGGATAATCCTAAGAGTGCGGCATTCAGATAATAATTTTTCCTGCCCGACAATTCCGGCTGGAAACCTGTCCCTAATTCAAGGAGCGCCCCAACCCGGCCTTTGAGGTCCACATTTCCGGCTGATGGTGTAAGCGTGCCTGCAAGTATTTTCAGCAAAGTACTTTTTCCCGCTCCGTTTTCACCTATTATCCCAACACATTCACCTTTGTTTACCGAAAATGAAACGTTGTTGAGTGAAGCAAAAGCCTGGTGAAACGGCTTCCGGAAAAACACCTCCCTCAACCTGTCGGACGGTTTTTTGTATAGCCGGTAAACTTTGCTGATACCACTGACCTCGATGGCTTTATCCTGGAATATGTTCATGTTTGATTATTGTAGTTAATTGGTGGTAATTAGGTGGTAATTAAGTTGTAATTGAGTTGTGATTCGGTTGTAATTCGGTAGTCATTAAGTAGTTATTCAATAGTCATATAGTGATCCGGTCTAAAAAGCTGTCAGACAGCTCTTCACCCAAATATTTGCTTGTTAGATTTGATGCTCACCGGGTGACTGAGTATGGGCAAGTTCTACAAAACATCGGCGAAATGTGGTTTGAGCCGCTGAAACACCATGGCCCCGGCCAGAAACAACAATCCTGTAAAAGTCCAGAAGAATATTGCCATTTCCTGATATTCGAAAAACCAGGTACGTTCCAAAAAAGTGTAGCGGTATCCTTCGGTGATATAAAAGAACGGGTTGAACAGGGCGATATATTTATAATTCCCCTGCAACATGCCATAGGGCCAAATAATTGGGGTTGCCCAGAATAGCACCGAGGTAGCCACTGTGATAAGGTTGCCAATATCCCTCACAAAGACCGTAAGTGCCGAAACAAGCCAGCCTATCCCGGCAAGCAAAAAACAGGTGGATAATGAACGCCGTAAAAATCTTGATCAACGGGATTATGCCAACTTTAAAAGAGGTTTTTTTTATCAGGTACGAATACTGGATAAGTGAGCTTGAGGAGGTTATGAGGGTTTCGCTTATAAACAGCCAGGGCACCATCGCGCATATCAGCCAGGGCACGAAGGGGAGGCCGCTCTCCATAACACGGATTTTCAGGCCGTAAGTAAATGCAAACCACATAACCAGGATTATCACAGCCGGCTGCATAAATGCCCAGGGAAGCCCAATATATGAAGCAAGATATTTGTTTTGAAAGTCGCGCTTTACAAGCTGCTGGATTAAATACCGTTGATTAAC
Source organism: Bacteroidetes bacterium 4572_114 (assembly GCA_002254335.1). GTDB lineage: Bacteria > Bacteroidota > Bacteroidia > Bacteroidales > 4484-276 > 4484-276. The sequence continues at coordinate 5,058 of NIVA01000214.1, forward strand.
CATTGATTGAAGAAAAAAGAGAAATGCTTTAAGGTATTTCATGTGGGTATTTTGGAGGATAATTTATTATTGAGGACACTCTGAAAGGTGAAATGTCTCATTTATTTCCTGACTTTTCGGAGTTGGCCCATTATTACTATTTATTTTTAAAAACACAATATGTTGGTTGTTAATATTAAACTGTAAATCCGTAGTATGTTGCCTGTTTATAATCCGTTGGCCCTGTTTAAAATTGTTTCCATATCTGACGGTTTAATATGATCCCTGTACTCTTCTAATTTCCAATAAACAAAATTCAGAAGTTGTTTTTCAAAAGGAATATTGCTTTTATAAGAGTCAGTGTAACAATAAAATACATCAATGTCCGATTCCGTAAAAATTGTAATGGCAGTCTTTATATCCTTTTCCACGAAAGTATTTTTCAGGCTGTCAACCCTCTTTCTAAGATATTTCAATATAAAGGCTCTATAAGTGGAATGGACGTTTATATTATCAACATCAGCTTTATAAAACTCCTTAATTGCACTTTCTTCATCATTTTCCATTAAATGGATTTTTGCCAGGCTAATATTTGCTTCATTTGAAAATGGTTTTAGCCTGGTAGATTTAACAAAAAACTCCCTGGCTTCAATAAACTGGCCCTTCTTTGCACAACAAATGCCAAGGCTGTTCAGCACATTGCTATGAAACGGGTTTGTTTTCAACGAACTTTGAAAATTGTTGATTGCCTCGTCTGTTTTGCCCATCTTAAACAAGGCCAGCCCCTTAAACCATTTTAAAGGTGTTGATGATGGATCGATTGTGCTGAACCATGAATACGCTTGGTCTATTTCACTTATTACCAATTTGTTGTTATTCAAATCCAGCATCTTCAAAGCCCTTTTGGTGTGCATTTCGCCAGATATTTTTTTAAGCCCGGTATATGATGCCGCCAACAACACTAAAACCACTGGCACAGTTATTAACTGCATTTTTTTAGAATAAGCATCTGTCCGGGCTTTATTGCCAAAAAGCTGAAAATGCTTTGCAATAGCAATGGCCATTATAAAATGAAGATAAATATTATGTTCGATCCTTTCCCGGGGAAAACTAAAGAATGAAAAGGTTGAGTATCCGATAAGTGCAAACAGCATTAGTGAGCAGAAAATCCGCTCTTCTCTGTTTTTTGATGCTTTAATGATTTTGCTTAAATATATAATGCTGATCAATAATATTGTGAGCCAGGTTATTAAACCAAATATCCCATTTTCTGAAAGTACCCATAAAAAATCATTATGAGGTCTTTGCAATCTCTTTTTTTCAGGCATAATAATTTTTTTATAATTTTCCAGTTTCCGCCCCCCACGCCTAAAACCGGATATTCACTGAACATTTTTAAAGTACTCGTCCAAATAGAGTGCCTATTGTACCTTTTTCGTGAAAAGTATTTTTTCCGCTAATTGCCTCAATAACTGTTATCGAAACAATAATAGTTAGAATTGTTATAATAGCAGGCTTAAGCAAATTTTTATTTATTTCAGCTACAAGGCTTTTGCGATCAATAATAATTAAAAAAACAATTGAAGAAAACAAGGCAATAAAAGTAGCAACCCAAACCGATCGTGCCATAATAGCTATTATCATAAAAATAATCAGCACATAATTTATGAAGGAAATCATTTTCCACCATCTGCCCAAAGAGTATATCCCGAATATGTTAAACGGCAATACCAAAAACAATATTTGAGAATATAAGTTTTTATGTGCAAATACACCGGTAATCCCATAAGCGGCATGTACCGAATATTGTTGATGTATAACAATGTTTACAAACTGTACGATGCCAACAATTAGTATAATGATTGTAAAAACAGAAAT
>NIVA01000030.1 GCA_002254335.1 Bacteroidetes bacterium 4572_114
GGAAAACAGGATCAATATGCAGCAACTTTTGGCGGTGTTAATTTTATGGAGTTCTTTAAAGAGGATAAGGTAATTGTAAACCCGTTGCGCATCAGGACAAAATATTTGAACGAGTTGGCCCACAACCTGGTACTCTATTATACCGGGACCAGCAGGTTGTCGTCTGTAATCATCGAATCGCAAAGTAAAAATGTACAGTCCAAAAACCAGAAAACCATCCAGGCCATGAACAAGTTGAAGGAACAGGCTGTTTTAATGAAGGAGGCCATCCTAAAGGGCGAGCTGGAAAAAATTGGGGAGATACTTGATTATAGCTGGGTTTATAAAACAGCAAAGGCACACGGGGCATCAGGCGGAAAAATTTCGGGTGCCGGAGGTGGTGGGTTCATATTTTTCTATTGCCCCGGAAACACACGCCACGAAGTAATTAAGGCAGTGGAATCTTTTGGCGGGAAAATTAAAAGGTACGAATTTACCAAAAAGGGGTTGACAACGTGGGGGTTGTAGGGAGCACACGACAGTGTGTTTCCACGGCATGTAGATACACACGGCCGTGTGTGTCTAAACAACCGTAACCGTGTGTGTCCACAAGTACAACATTTTTTACATCAAAAAAAATAAACAAATTGAAATTTTCAGAATTCAAATTAGATAGCCGCATCATGCAGGGCATTGATGCCATTGGGTACGAAAACCCTACACCCGTGCAGGAGGGTGCCATCCCCCAAATTATTTCGGGCAGCGACCTGATTGCGTGTGCACAAACCGGTACTGGCAAAACTGCGGCCTATGTGCTGCCACTTTTACATGGCATCGTTACCGAGAAAAACAGGACTGACACAATCAAGGCCCTGGTACTTGCGCCTACCCGTGAGCTGGCAGTGCAGATTGACCAGCAGTTGGAGGGCTTTTCCTATTTTGTCGGGGTAAGCTCTATTGCGGTTTACGGAGGTGGTAGCGGTGTCGATTTTGAAGTGGAAAAAAAGGCCATTAAAACCGGTGCCGAAATATTGGTTGCAACCCCCGGAAGGCTGATCTCACATATAAATTCGGGTTATGTAGATTTCTCACATTTAAGGTACCTGATCTTAGACGAAGCCGATCGAATGCTTGATATGGGCTTTCAGCCGGATATTATGAAAATAATAAGCTATTTGCCAAAGAAGCGCCAAACACTTTTATTTTCGGCAACCATGCCTGGGGATATCAGGGCTTTTACAAAAAAAATATTGCACAACCCTAACGAAATTAGCCTGGCAGTATCTAAACCGGCCGAAAATGTGTTGCAGGCAGCTTACCGTGTTTACGACAATCAGAAAATAGCACTGGTAAAAAAATTGATTGCAGGAAAGGATTTGCCTTCTGTCCTCATTTTTTCAGCAACCAAATCCAGTGTAAAAGATTTGGAAAAGGAGTTGCAGAGGCAGAAATTAGATATCAAGGCCATCCACTCCGACCTTGAACAAGATCAGCGGAAGGAAGTCCTCAGGCAGTTCAAAAACAGAGAGGTACAAATCCTTGTTGCTACCGACATTGTTTCGCGTGGTATCGACATTGATAACATCAGCCTGATTATTAATTACAATGTGCCCCAGGATGCCGAGGATTATGTCCACAGGGTAGGCAGGACTGCAAGGGCCGACAAGACCGGTATGGCCATTACCTTTATCAACGATAGGGAAACATGGAACTTTACGAAAATTGAAAAACTGATCGGATCGGAAATCAGGAAACTGCCCTTGCCCGAAGGAATTGGCAAAGCACCGTCCAAGGATCGGGGCAGACCGGACAAATCAAGGTTTAAGGGCGGTGGGCCGAAAGGTAAAGGTGGTTTCAAACGAACACCAAAAAGAAAATAATGCAACCCGAAACACAATCCCGAAAGCCTTCGGGAGCAGAGAGCCAAGAGCAAAGCGAAGGAAGCCAGGCAAACCCGAAACCCCTCAACCCATCTTAATCATCCTGTGCCTGTCAAAATGGTTTTCCTCCTCAAGCTTTTGGATGATTATACCAGGGCTAAGATTTTGTTGCAATAATTTTATCACCCTCTTTCGTGCAAAAATCCGCTGCTCCATGGCATTGATATTGATGGCAGTTTTTATATCTTCAAGGGGCAGGTATTCTTCCCGTATGGTCAGGTTTTTCCTCAGGTTTTTTTCGATATACTCCCTCGACAGGGTTTTTCCCTTTTCCTGTACTGAGTTCCGTTGAGCTCGTTTTCCTATTTGTGGCCGCATAGATTATATTTTAATCATTTTATTGGCTACAATATAGAACAGTTTCCCATAATCACCAACACAAATTTTTCACATCTTCCAGTGGCAAAATAAAGTTTTGTCCATGTAACTACTTATGAGATGTGCCGGGCAAAAAAAGAATTAGTTTGTTATCAGCCCCCTTCCTTTACAGCAACCCGAAACACAATCCCGAAAGCCTTCGGGAGCAAAGAGCTAAGAGCAAAGCGAAAGAAGCAAAGCGCAAACCTGAAACCTGCCTGCCCGCCGAAGCGAAGCGAAGGAGGGAAACCCGAAACTGTATTAAAAACTAAAAACCCGATTTCCACTTTTTGCTTCTTCAACAATATTAACCCTTATGGTTTCATCCGGGAGCAGGGATTCGATTTTTTCGGGCCATTCGATGAGGCAGTAATCCCCACCGTAGAAATAATCTTCATAACCCATATCCATTGCCTCTTCGATCTTCCTGATCCTGTAAAAATCAAAATGATAAACCGGTCCCCCTGTTTTGGTTTGGTATTGATTGATTAACGCAAAGGTCGGGCTGTTCACCATATCCGTTACACCAAGGGTTTTGCACATGGCCTTGATGAAGGTGGTTTTGCCGGCCCCCAGGGCTCCATAAAATGCAAATATCCTTGCTTCGGGATGTGCCTGGATTAGCTGCCCTGCCACAGATTGAAGATCTCCGGGGGATTTTGAAATTATTTGTTGACTCATACCTTTTGTGCAAATTTATATTGCTGGGATTAAGTTTCTATATTAATTTGATCCCGTACGTACGGGATGGTGATGTGCAAATCCAGACGGACGGACTATGTCCGTTTGAAAATGAAAGCCCTACGGGGAATTTGAAAAAACTGACGCAGGTTTACACGGATACAACTTATCAACTATCGATTTCCATCTTCCAACCATGAAATATTCATCTTATTCATATCGCTGTAACCCGTTCGAGGTTTGATTATATTTGTTGAAACTTCAGGTTAAAATGAAAATCTAAAGTTCCAAAAAACATATAGATAAAACTTCAAACTAACTATTGGTTAATATTGTCTATCTTCTGCATAGCGCAAAGAGCCTAGAGTGTTGTGCTTTCTCTTGGCCCTCAGCCCCCCGCTCTCGGCCCTCCGCAGCCCCCCCTACTTCGCCTTCAAACTAATAACAGGTATCAGCATTTCCTCCATCGAAACACCACCATGCTGGAAAGTATTGCGATAATAATTTACATAATAATTGTAATTATTGGGATAAGCAAAGAAGTCGTTGTTCCGGCAAAAAACATATGAAGAGCTAATATTCATCCTTGGCAAATAAATATCATCGGGGCTCCTCACCTCAAAAACATGCTTTTTGTTGTAATTTAAACTTTTACCGGTTTTATATCTGAGATTTGTATTTGTATTTCGGTCGCCTACAACCTTTACGGGATTCTGTACCCTAACTGAACCATGATCGGTTGTAATGATCAGCTTTAGTCCCTTTGAAGCAATAAATTTGATGATGTCGAGCAGCGAAGAATGTTTAAACCATGATATGGTCAGCGAGCGGTATGCCGGTTCGTCATCGGCCAGCTCACGGATAATCTCCATCTCTGTCCTGGCATGAGACAGCATATCAACAAAATTATAAACTATAACGTTCAGGTTGTTTTGCATCAGGTTGGGCAACGAGTCAACCAGTTTACGCCCGGCATTGAGGTTTAGGATTTTATGGTACGAAAACTTAATATCTTTTCTGTAACGTTTTAATTGTTCGGCCATTAATTCGCTTTCAAATTGATTTTTAGAACCCTCTTCATTTTCATTGACCCAGTAATTGCGGTATCTTTTCTCTATCTCTGATGGCATCATGCCAGCAAAAAATGCATTTCTGGAATATTGGGTAGTTGTGGGCAGGATACTGTAATAAATTTCATCACTTTCAATCCTGAAATATTCTTCAAAAATAGGCTGAAGCGATTTCCACTGGTCGTACCTCAGGTTGTCGATAATTATTACAAATGTATTTTTATCTTTATCCACCGACTTCAAAACTTTGTCTTTAAACAATGTGTGCGACATTGTGGGCTTATCATCGTCGTTTCCATGGAGCCAGTCAATATATCTTCTTTCGATAAACTTAGAAAAAACATGGTTGGCCTCCTCCTTTTGCATGTGAAACACATCAAGGATACCCTCGTCGGAAGATTTGCCCAACTCCAGCTCCCACATAACGAGTTTCTTATAAACTTCAACCCACTCTTTGTGGTTGAGGTTGCTTGAAATTTCCATGCCTATATTCCTGAATTCTTTCTGGTAAGCAAAGGTTTTTTTTTCGCTCACTATCTTTTTATTGTCAAGGTTTTTTTTCAGGCTCAACAGTATTTGGTTTGGTTTTACAGGTTTAATAAGATAATCGGCAATGCTTGAACCGATAGCATCTTCCATAATAGATTCCTCTTCACTCTTGGTGATCATTACTACAGGAAGGTTTGGCTGCATCACTTTTATCTCGGCCAGTGTTTCAATACCTGACATCCCTGGCATGTTTTCGTCCAGGAATACAATGTCGAAAGACTGTTCCTTCATGATGTCGATGGCTTCGTCACCATTATTTGTAGTAATTACTTCGTAACCTTTTTGTTCAAGAAACAGAATATGTGGTTTCAGCAAATCGATCTCATCGTCTGCCCATAAAATTTTGATTTTGTCCATAAATGAAGGTGGGTTAAATTTTAGATGTACTTTTGTTTCACTCAATTGAAACAACTAAACATGAGTATCTGATTATTTATTTCAGGTGCTTAATAATTTTTAACAACTGGATGAACTGTCAGACAGTTATCCGGTTACTATTTTATCGAAGAAGGATCAGATTGCTAAAGTCAGGCAAAATTTTTATTACTAAACTGTCTGACAGTTATTACTGACCAAATACTTAATGATGTAAATGATTTTATGAGATGTTGAATAGATACGACAGAAATAAGAAGAAAATCCTGAACGACCCGGTTTACGGTTTTATTTCAATAACAGATGATTTGATATTCGACCTGATTGAGCACAAATACCTGCAGCGGCTCAGGAGGATCAAGCAATTAGGGCTTACGCACCTGGTTTACCCAGGAGCTTTGCATACCCGTTTCCATCATGTTATTGGTACCATGCACCTGATGCAGAAAACAATTGATATCCTCAAATCGAAGGGCCACGCAATATCTGCTGATGAAACCAAAGGTGCATTGATTGCGATTTTATTGCACGACATTGGTCATGGGCCATATTCACACACACTCGAAAAATCCATAGTCTGCGAACCTGATCACGAAGTACTTTCGCTGATATTCATGCGGAAACTACAGGAGAGTTTTGGCGATCCCTTAGCTTTGGCCATCGAAATCTTTAGTAATAAATATAAAAAGAAATTCCTTCATAAGCTCGTTTCCAGTCAACTGGATATGGACAGGCTCGACTATTTAAAGCGCGATAGCTTTTATACCGGCGTTTCGGAGGGCGTGATAAATACCGACCGGATAATTACAATGCTGGATATTGCCAACGACGGACCTGTAATTGAAGCCAAAGGGATTTACTCTATCGAAAAGTTCATCATAGCCCGTCGGCTAATGTACTGGCAGGTTTATCTGCATAAAACCGTTTTGGCTGCCGAGCAGATGCTGATCCAGATAATTGCAAGGGCAAAATATTTAATTGCAAATGGTGAAACGTTGTTTGCCACCGATCCCTTTAAACTTTTTCTTGCAAAAAATGTGATCAGGGAAGATTTCAACTCAAGCCCTCAATACCTTGAAGCATTTGCCGAGATTGATGATTACGATGTTTTCACCTCGATAAAAGTATGGGTCAAACATAAGGATAAGGTGCTTTCTACGCTTTGCAATAATTTGGTAAACAGGCATCTGTTCAGGACACATATTCAAAAAATACCTTTTCAACCGGCATATATTGAAGAAGTTAAATCTGAGGTTATGAAATTGTATGATATTGATTTTGCCGACACCAGATATTTTGTATTTACGGATGTGGCCAAAAACAGTGCCTACGATCCGTTAAATGATAAAATAAATATTATTTTCAAGGATGGCAGGGTTGAAGATATAACCAGGGCTTCTGATCAACTAAATGTTGAAGTATTGTCGAAAACCGTTACCAAATTTTATCTTTGCCACCCAAAGCAGATTGAGGCAGTCAATAATTCGGTGCTGTAACAATTGTAAATAATAGTGGATTGTTGAGTTAATCATTTTGGGATGAAGATTATAAGAAAATACAGAATTGATAGAAAAAGAATATTTATGAGTCCGGTCTTTAAAGCTGTCAGACAGTTGCCCATTAAATTTCACACTGAAGTTAAAGTATTATGTGTTTGGGGTTTAGCTTAAACTGTCTGACAGCTACTCTCCAAAATATTTACTCTTCAGACCAAACTCATTCATCAAATCATTGAACCATTACACCATTAAATCTAAAAAACATGATATTTAAAGCCTGTGATATTGCCAAAATGCTCGATGGTACGGTTGAAGGCGACGGAAATGTGAGCGTCAATACGTTCTCTAAAATTGAGGAGGGCGGGCAGGGGTCGCTTTCGTTTTTGGCCAATCCAAAATACAACAGTTTCCTCTATTCAACCAATGCATCAGTGGTAATTGTGAATAACGGCCTTGAGCTTGAAAAAGAAGTCAGGCCTACGCTAATAAGGGTTAAAAATGCTTATTCTTCATTTGCAAAATTGCTTGAATTTTACAACCAGGCCAAACAGGAAAAGAAAGGGGTCTCATCTTTGGCATCAATAGCAAAATCAGCAAAAATTGGCAAGGATGTTTACATTGGTGATTTTGCATTTATTGGTGAAAACACAATAGTTGGTGACCGAACAAAGATTTACCCGCAAGCCTATTTAGCCGATGACGTTAGGGTGGGGGCGAATACAAAGATTTTTTCAGGTGTAAATATTTATTCCGATTGCGTAATTGGTAACGATTGTACATTTCACAGTGGGGTAATAATAGGCAGCGATGGATTCGGGTTTGCCCCACAAGAAGGCAGCAACTACCAGAAAATTGCCCAAATTGGAAACGTGATCATCGAAGATAATGTGGAGGTTGGGTCCAACACCACAATCGACCGGGCAACTATGGGCTCAACAATAATCAGGAAAGGGGCTAAACTTGACAACCTAATCCAGATAGCCCACAATGTTGAAATTGGCGAGAACACCATCGTCATTGCCCAGACCGGAATTTCAGGATCAACCACTATTGGAAAAAATTGCATTATTGCCGGTCAGGTAGGAATTACCGGGCACTTGAAAATTGGGGACAATGTAAAAATTGCTGCTCAGTCGGGCGTGAGCACCAGTGTGAAGGATGGTTCAATCATTTTTGGTTCGCCGGCCTTTGACGCAGCAAAGTACCGTAAAGCATACGTCCACTTCAGGAACTTCCAGAAAATTGTTGCACGCATCGATGAGCTGGAGGAGCGGGTGAAGGGGAAAGGGTAAAAGGGAAAAGGTGTATGGTATTGGGTGACAGTTTGAAATAATCACCATTTCTTCTCACCGACAAATCAAAACCTATAAGGGGAGGTGTTAAAAATTTGATTTCACAAAAACGTACTCAGCTACTTTTCCAGATATTACAAGAGTCCGGTTTAATAACGAAGTTTTTGAAAATTAGCGAAATTCTATTATTTTCAAACACGTGATTATGCGATAATTAGAAAATTATATTAGCGCATTCGCGGCAAAAAAGGGCTTTTAGACTGGACTCTTACAATTTTCACAAAAAAGTAAAACATCACACTAATAACCCCTACCCCTCAATAAACTGAAATTCGCCCCTCTTCTCAATACATTCCGTAATCTTCTTCTTGAATTTCCAACAGGTCATTTGTCGCTTTTCCATTTTTCTGGATAATTCATAGGATGATACATTCGGGTTGCTACAAACTGTATAAGCAATATCAAATGCATCGGTGAGGGGGATTTTACAACGGTGGAAAATTGTGTGTGCAGTTGCTGATTCATCTGATTTGCATTTTGTGCACCTCCGCGAAAAGGGGGTTTTGCCCTTACAATAATTTGTGTGGCCACATTTGCGGCAGGTGTATCCATCCTTCCATTTTTCACCGGCCAAAAATTCCAGGCATTTTTCATCTGACGAAAATGCCGATTCAAATTCCAAAGGTTTTAGGTAAATAAGTAAGTTTTTCATAATTCTTACGACAAATTATAATATGGTACTGCAGCAAATCTAATGAAATTCAATAAATGCTTAAATGTGTCCGGTCTAAAAAGCTGTCAGACAGTTATTTTCTATATTACACACAGAACCTAAAATGTTATATGCCTGCCTTTTAATCTAAACTGTCTAACAGCTATTCACCCAAATATTTACTTTTTTTTAAACTTTTAAATGATAAACTGATTGAATGATAATATTGCTTTCAATGATAATGAATATTAAAGCATTTAATCATTGTTGCATTATAATAATACTAGCATTAACTGCTAAAGGATGTTCCATTTCGATTAAAATGTTGTATCTTCAAAAAGAGTATCTGACAATTTGGCTGAAAAACATCAACAAAAACCCGTTTGCATCATTTTTGCAAAAATAGTTAAAAAGTGATACTAAAACGCTTTAAAGTAAAAATGATTTATATCTTTGCAGCCGAAATTAAATTTTGATTAACCTATAAAACACCTATTAAAATGAGACGATTCACCACAGTATTAGCATTTTTCGTAGTTATGGCGATAACTGCAAGTGCTTGTAGCAACGCAAAAAGTGGAAATGACAAAAAACCTGAAGCAACACAAATTGCTTCTACCGAAAATCCTTCAGGTAGCGACAAAGAGGTAAAACCTGAATTTTTGACAAAAGAAACATTTAAGGAAAAAATTTGGGATTTTGATAAAAACCCGGAAGAATGGGTTTATGAAGGAAGCGAACCGGCCATCATCGATTTTTACGCCGACTGGTGCAAGCCCTGCAAAATGGTTGGCCCCATACTGGGTGAGATTGCGAAGGATTATGATGGTAAAATTAAGGTCTATAAAATTGATACCCAAAAGCAACGCGAACTTGCAGCTATATTTCAAGTTACAAGCATTCCCGCATTCCTTTACATCCCGATGGATGGCAAACCAAGTATGGACAAGGGGTTCAAGCAAAAAGAGGCTTTCGAAAGAATCATCAAAGATTTTTTGCTCAAGGAATAAAATAGAAGTTGTCAGACAGTTAATTTCTAATAATCAACCAAAGCTAAACCATTGTGTAATCGGCTTTTAGCACAAACTGTCTGACAACTATTCCAAATTCTGATTATTAGAATGGATTCAAACATTGATAGAAAATCAATATAAATATTAACATTTAAATTATACATTTTAAAATGGAACATCTCACAAAAGAAACATTTCAGGAAAAAGTATTTAATTACGAAAAAAACAAAGAGTGGAAATTTGAAGGCGAACTTCCTTGTCTGATAGATTTTTATGCCGATTGGTGCCAACCTTGTAAAATTGTGGCCCCCATCCTCGAAGAACTCGCCAAAGAGTACGAAGGCAAGATCAACATCTATAAAGTTGACACCGAAGACCAGCAGGAATTAGGCGCTGCATTTGGTATCCGCAGTATCCCTTCATTGTTGTTTTGCCCAATGGACGAGCAACCGCAAATGGCACAAGGAGCTTTGCCAAAAGAGAGCCTCAAGCAAGTGATCGAGGAGGTTATATTGAAAAATAAAAAGGAAAAAGTTGCAGTTAGCAACTAAGGTTACGGTTAATCATAAATCCTAACAGGGTTATAAAAGGTGTGGTGCTTAGGTGCTGCACCTTTTTTTTGTGGATTATGTTTTTTTTATGGAACTTTGCAAGTTAATGATCACAAATAAATCAATTCTACTCTCCACAGCCTATTTGCCGCCCGTACATTATTTTGCCATTATGGCAAAGGCCGGCAATGTGTTTATCGAGCAATACGAGACCTATTCAAAACAAACCTACCGCAACCGCTGCGAAATTTATTCGGCCAATGGTAAGATACCTCTGGCCATTCCGGTACATAAGCCTTCTGGAAATCACACCATAACAAAAGATATCATAGTTTCCAACCACGAAAAATGGCAACTTTTACATTGGCGTGCCATTAAAACAGCATATGCCAATTCCCCGTTTTTTCTTTACTATCAGGACGAACTGGAACCCTTTTTTAGGGAAAAAGTTAGTGGTTTACTTGATTTCAATACAAAACTGATGGGAGCGATTTTGGATATGATTGGATTAAAAATTAAGATTGACTACACTACTGATTTTGTTATGGAGCCGGATGAGGTGTTGGATTACCGCTGGAAGATCACGCCCAAGAAGATGTTTGATGAATTTCCTGCAAAAGGGTATTACCAGTCCTTTAACGAAAAACATGGGTTTATCCCGAACCTAAGTATCATCGACCTGTTGTTTCACCTTGGGCCTGAAACGGGTGATTATCTGAGGGGGTAGGGTTTCGGTCCCGAAAGCTTTCGGGATCAGGTTTCGGGAGGCAGAGACCTGGAAGGTTTGGCTGGTTAAAATGTTAATCCTTTTGCAAAAAAATCAATGTTTGGCAGGGGTGAAACCTTCCAGGTCTTCCGTTGGCAGTTGGCGGGGTCAGGTTTCGGGTTTCCCATACGGGCCCAGGCGGGTTAACTTCGTGCCACTTGTTTCGCTTCGCAAGTTTCAGGTTATTTCCCTTCGCCTCTTCTCCCCTTCTCCCTGTCGTTTCTAACCTCCAACACCAAACACCGAACACCAAACACCGAACACCAAACACCAAACACCGAACACCAAACATCCGGCCTCTCCCCCCTACTTCGGGTATTCAATCCTGATATGATAGATGGTCATGAGTTTGCGCTTCAGTATCTTTTTAATTTTGGTAATGTCGCGGAGGGTAATATCCGAATTTGAAAACTGGCCTATTTCCAGTTGTTTGTTGATTATATTTTCTACCAGGTCGTTGATGGTTTCCTCGTCGATAATTTTCAGGCTCCTGGATGCTGCTTCCACCGAATCGGCCATCATTACCACAGAAGTTTCCTTTGAATAAGGTATTGGGCCGGGATAGGTAAACCGTCTTTCATCAACATTTTCATCCGGGTTATCTTTCTTTTGCATGATGTAAAAATATTCTGCCTTGCGTGTACCATGGTGTGTGCGGATGAAATCAATAATTTGCTCGGGCAGCTTATTTTTCTTGGCCATTTCAATACCGTCAATCACATGATTGATGATTATCCTGGCACTTTCCTCGTAGGTCAGCTCATCGTGTGGGTTGACCCCTGTAACCTGGTTTTCGACAAAGTACATTGGCTGGCCCATTTTGCCTATATCGTGGTAGAGTGCGCCGGTGCGTGCAAGCAGGGCATCACCGCCGATTTCGTAAATAGATTCCTCGGCCAGGTTGGCAACCTGTAAAGAGTGCTGAAAGGTGCCCGGTGCCCTCATCGAAAGTTCATGCAAAAGTTTGCTGTTCGTGTCCGAGAGTTCCATCAAGGTAACATCGGTAACGAGGCCAAATATTTTTTCCAGAAGGAAAATTAACGGATATGCAAAAAGTATAAGCACTGCCGATCCGGCAAACATGGCGTAATTGATAGTCCTGATCCCCGAAAAACTCCCTTCCTGGATCAGGTTCAGGCCGGTATAGATAGCCGAATAAGAAATGAAAACAACCACCGAAGTGAAAAGGAACTGTGCACGCTTTTGCAGGTTGACAATACTAAAAATAGTAATGATCCCCGAAATGAACTGCATAAAAATAAACTGAAAACTATTGGGGACAAGAAAACCAATAAGGATAATCGTGATAAGATAAACATACAATGCAAGCCTGGTATCAAAAAATACCCGGATAAGTACAGGCGACAGGCATAACGGGACCAGGTAAATGTATTGAACGCCAGACCTGATTGCCAGGCTGGTAATAAAAACCATCAGGATAATAATAAGCAGGATCAGGAGCACCTTTTTGTTTTCCTGTAATACATCATTTCTAAAAAAATATAAAAAGAAAACCAGTACGGTAAGTGAAATGGCCACCAGCAAAATCTGGCCTGCAAGTATCAGGAAGTAATGGCTCTGGCTGCCATGTTTCGATTCGTATTCCAGCCTAAGCGATTCCAGTATCTGAAACTTAATACTATCAATTACCTCTCCTTTCGAAATAATCCTCTCCCCTTCCTGCACCATTCCGTGGGTCAGTGAAATTTCATCGATGAGCTTATTTTGCGATGCCAACGTAACTTTTTCGTTAAAAAATATATTTTGAAGTATCGAGTCTTCAAGCAATTGCTTCAATAAATCACTGTCCACATCTTGCGATTTATCAAGCATGGCACCTATTTTTTCGTATGCCGAATGAATATTATAAATATCACCGAGTTTTATTTCCTCTGCGATGTTTTTAATTATAAGGGTAATTTTATAATTGGGCGGCCTATTTTCTATTTCAGGGATGTGTTGGATAACGCCACGTGTCAGAATAGAGCTAAGTATTGTCAACCCACGGTCCAGGGTATTGTCCCGTAAATCTTCGTTTGTAGTATCGTTGGCATATTTCGCATCCCACAACATGTCAAAATCACCAATAAAATCCAACCTTTTCTGTTCGTTCAAATCAAGGTCGAAATCAAAATACAATTCGCGGTTTTTAAGTATCCTGTCCCTTTCATCAACAATCTCCGAATGGGCTTTTAATATTGCAAAGTCAAACGGGGCAATTAAATCCTCATGCATCCAGGGCCGGCCTTTCGTAAATTCATATTTAAAAGTTGCCTCCTTTGGGAAAAAAGAGACTAATGTTACAAGGCTGATAATTAAAAGGAAGCCCTTGTAAATGTTAGAGTAATGATTCCGTAAATAGTTCCAGGTTTTGTTCATGCCGATTTTTACAATTGTTGGCTAAAGTATAAATATTTTGGGCCACACGCATAAATGGATTTTTTATTTTTGATTTACTATTTATTATTTGGTAATTAATATTTGTTAAAATTCCTCTGCCTGAAGCTGGACAAGGGTACATTTTTCTATCTCTTTCAATCTTATTCCTCAAACTTCTAACCTCTTTCTAATATGGGCGGCTAAACCAGGCTTTCCGTTTGTAGTTGTCTCATGCCGGCTGGTTTTTGTAGGTGGTACGGGGGCTTTCCTTCGTCAGCCTCCGCCCACCAACAAAAACTGCAGCCGCCTCCCGATAGTTATCGGGATCAACAAGCTACCACTCCAATCCTTGCCGCAGGAAACAGTCATCAAAGCGAAGGAGGGAAACTTGAAAACTGTAACCTGAAACCTGCCAATCTAATTTCCTAAGCGACTTTGAGTCGCTAAGGAAATATTCCATCTTTCCACGCTTCCATTCTTCCACCCTTCCACTCTTCCACTCTTCCATCATTTCACCCTTCCACTCTTCCATCTTTCCACCCTTCCATTCTTCCATTCTTCCATCATTCCACCCTTCCATTCTTCCATCTTTCCACCCTTCCACTCTTCCATCATTCCATCCTTCCACTCTTCCATCTTTCCACCCTTCCACCCTTCCATCTTTCCACCATTCCATTCTTCCACCCCCGAAGTTTTGAAATTAAAAATCTCCCATTAAAATAGTTTTATTAACATTGTGCAAAAAAAAACACATGACACAATTTGGTTTTTGCGGACTATCTGCCGTACCTGTCAGGGCAGAAGCATCAGAACGGTCAGAAATGGTTAACCAGCTTTTGTTTGGGGAGACATTTGAGATAATCGATAGCATTGGCGAATGGAAACTTGCCCGGGGAAGTTTGGATAAATACGAAGGTTTCATCAACGAAAAACAAATCCTTCACATTTCTGGACCAGAATATCAGAGGCTGAATAATGCGGAACGGATATTTCCAAAGGAACTTGTTTCAGTGATAACCGAAAAAAAAACCAGCCACGGTTTTAATATTTTGTTTGGCAGTCCTTTGCCGGGTTTTACGGATGGAAAGATGAAAGTGGGGGATCGGGAATATCATTTGAAAGGTGCTACAATGTCCCAGGCAAAAGAGATTATCCCTGATGAATTGATATCAACAGCAAAAAAATATTTGGGTGCACCTTATCTATGGGGAGGCCGCTCACCTTTTGGTATCGACTGTTCCGGGTTCACACAAGCGGTGTTTAACATGAACGGTTACATCCTGGGCCGCGATGCCTCCTACCAGGCGCAGCAGGGTACAACGCTTATCCTTATTTCGGAAGCAGGGCCCGGCGACCTTGCCTTTTTTGATAACGAAGAGGGGCAAATCATTCATGTGGGGATGATAATCGAAAACGAAAAAATTATTCACGCTTCAGGTCAGGTAAGGATTGATAAGATCGATCATCATGGTATTTACAATGATGAGTTAAAGAAATATACACACAAGCTGAGGTTGATAAAGAGAATGATAGGATAGTCAGGTTTGTAAGATGTCGGATGCCGGGTCTTGGGTCTTGGAATTGTGTATCTAAATAGAGCTTTTCAATAAAGTACCAAACAAAATAATCAAATACCGTACATCGATTACCAGTAATCCGTCACCGGTCACCTGTTATCCGTCATCAAACCAGAAAATGGTAAAAAATCACAGATGTTATTTATTGCCCACTAAATTCATGATAGGCTCTTAAAAAGGCACTAATGCTAACAGGTTAACGATATTTATTTTTCATCGAATTGATTGATTAGTTAAATTCGTGCAATTCGATGATAACTTTTTTCTTTGATTATAGATGGGTGTTATCTGCTTTGTCTGATGTGAGATTCCCGCGAAGCGGCTTTAATTTTCAAACGGACATAGTCCGTCCGTCTGGATTTGCACATCATCATCCCGCACGTACGGGATCAAATTAATGTAGAACCTTATTTCATTAACCAGAAAAAATACCTTTGCACGCGATGAATAATTTGGATGTAATAGTAATAGGGGCAGGCCCTGCAGGATTATTGGCAGCAGGCCGGGCCGCCGAATTGGGCGGGAAAGTATTGGTGCTGGAAAAAATGCGGCAGGAAGGACGGAAACTCCTGATTACCGGAAAAGGGCGGTGCAACATTACCAACAATGCTGCTATTTCCGAGTTTATAAAACATGTATATCCCAATGGAAAATTTTTGAGGAGTGCATTTTCCCAATTTTTCTCAAACGACATCACTGGCCTTTTGCAACGATATGGGGTGGAATCTATCCTGGAACAAGGTGGCCGGTACTTTCCGTCTGGCAACAAATCGGCGGATGTATTAAAAGCCCTGTTGAAATGGACCAGTGAACTGAAAGTGGATATACGGTGCGGCCACCGTGTTGAAAAACTTATTGTTGAAGATGTCTCCATAAAAGGCCTTAAGGTGAACGGGCAACATATTATGGCCAGGAACATAATCGTTGCCACCGGGGGAAAATCCTATCCCGCTACCGGATCGAATGGCGATGGGTATGAGCTGGCCAAACAAACTGGGCACAAAATAGAAAAGGTTAGGCCTGCTTTGGTGCCTGTTGAAACGCAGGGCGGCGTAGCTCAAAAACTTCAGGGCCTTAACCTGAAAAATGTAAAAGCCGTGGTTTGGGTAAATGATAAAAAAGCGGGCGAGGCATTTGGCGAGATGATATTTACCCATTTCGGTTTGTCGGGGCCTATTATCTTAACCCTGAGCAGGATTGTTGTTGAGGCATTGCAGCAAAAAAATAAAGTTGAAATTACCATTGACCTGAAACCGGCGCTTGATGAACAAAAATTGGATAAACGCCTACTTCGCGACCTGGACGGGCACGGCAAAAAAAAGATCAACAATATTTTCCGCAATTGGCTGCCGGCATCCATGATCCCCGTTTTTATCGACCTTCTAAAATTAGATCCGGAAAAAGAATGTCACCAGGTATCATCCAGGGAACGGAAACAAATCCGAAATCTCCTAAAGAACTTACGTTTCAAAATTACTGATCATCGCTCTTTTAAAGAGGCGATAATCACCGCCGGGGGGATACCCACAAATGAGATATCACCCAAAACAATGGAATCGAAACTGGTGAAAGGGCTTTATTTTGCCGGTGAGATAATAGACCTTGATGCCGAAACGGGCGGATACAACTTACAGATAGCCTGGTCAACCGGATGGCTGGCCGGCAACTCGTGCATGAAAGTTTAATTGGACGGGGTTTTACTTTGGCTTGTTTTATGGTGGAGAAGATATAGGGCGTAACGTATAAAATACAGGACATCCCGCAGACAAACCTGAAACCTGCGAAGCGAAGCAAGTGACACGAAGTTAACCCGCCTGGGCCCATATGGGAAACCTATAAAATGACCGGTGTCGGATGTCGGGTGCCGGGTGAAGGAAGCCAAGCGCATTTTATATCAAACCATTGTTTTTTTAATAGATAAGATAGGCTTGTTGCAAAATATTGAAAAAAAACAAATAGATGAAATTAAAAAAATATTCCAACGAAGTGTGCTTGAAATGAAGTGTAGATTGGTTTTAGTTAATTTTCCTTCAACCTTTTAAAGGTCAGGTTATTTTAATTCGTGTATTCGCGACTAATTTATCTTATTAGAGAGAGTAGGCTCAATCATCAAATCATCACATCATCAAATTATTTAAGGTACTTATCCAAAAATCCCAAAACCTTTCCGTAGGCTTCAATTTGGTTTTCCTTTTTTACAAACCCGTGGCCTTCATCTTCAAACAAAACGTATTCTGCAGGAACGCCATTGGCACGGGCTGCTTCCACAATTTCATCCGATTCAACCTGTAGCACCCTGGGGTCTTGTGCCCCTTGTAGCACCATCAGCGGCCGTGCGATTTTATCTGCATGGAACAGGGGCGAAATTTTATAAAGCCGTACCGAATCGTTTGCAGGGTCGCCCATCTCCTGGTACAGTGCTTCGCGGTACGATTCCCACCATGGCGGGATGCTTTGCAGGGTCCTGAGCCAATTGGTTACACCAAACAGGTTTACACCAACTGCAAAAGCTTCAGGTTGTGTGGTCAGGGCTGCCATCACCATAAACCCGCCATAAGATCCACCGATGATCCCAACTTTTGAAGTGTCAATAAGTTCGGTTTCAGCTAAGTAATATTTAGCATAAATGCAATCCATCAGGTCGCCTTCGCCATGGTTGCGGTCGTCCATCCTGTAAAAGGTTTTACCATATCCGCTGCTGCCACGGTTATTTACGGCAATAACTGCATAGCCATGGTTTATCAGATATTGAAGCATGGGCCGGTAATACAACGTTGATTGGCCGCCCGGCCCGCCATGTACCCACACCAGGGCAGGCACTCTGTTCGATTTTGAGGCCTGGTGCGGCATGTAAAGGATTGCGGGAATTTCTGTTCCATCAAATGATTTATACCTGACAACTTTGCCCTCTACCAAATCGTCAGTATTAATTTCCGGGTTGAGGGTGCTGGTAAGTTTTTTCACTTTACCGGTCTTGAAATTATACACATATAAATCGCTGGTCGATTTTGAAGTACCGGCAAAAAAGCTCATCATGTTTTCGCTGCGTGAAATCCTGATCGAACTTATCTCGCCTGAAACAACATCCGGGAAGTTGACCGGGGCCATGGTTTTTGCATCAAACATATAAATTTTGGTGCGGCCATCTTCATTAACACCAATGACAAGATACTTTTCATTGTACGAGAAATATCCGTATGCGACGTTCCAACCGGCTTCATATATTTTTTCCCTTTCACCCGTATCAATATTGTATTTCATCAGGTAGGTAAATTCTGCACCTTCATCAGTAAGGTAATAAAAATACTTATTGTCCAGGCTAAAATCCATGGCCGAATAACTCGAATTTGGGTTTTCAGGTGAAACCCGGATCATCTTTTTTGATTGACGATCATAAAGGTACAATTCATTTATTGAGGTGGATATGGACTTTGATAATGCCACAAAACGTTCGTTGGCCGACAACCCGGCCAATGAATGCCCGTCAACATTTTCGTAGAGCAGGCTGGGTTCAAATGTATCAATATCCATTTTATACAGGTCCATGAAGCGCTCATCCCTTTTGTTGGAGCTGAAATAGAAGCTGTCATCAATCCGGCCCCAGCCAAAATAAGAACTCCTGGCTTCCGGTTCCGGTGTCAGGTCGGTAACGGTTCCGTCCACATCGCGCAGAAAAATGTGATAAACTTCGTTGCCATTGTTGTCGCTCCTGAAAAGGATGCGGTTATCATCAGGGAAAAACCTTATGGCAAAAATCGAACTGGTATCCGAGTGGGTGATTGGCTCTGGTATCCCTCCATCTACCGATAGGCTATAGGCGTTGTAAATCCCTGATTGGTTACTGGTGAGCAATACCTTCGTTTCATCATATGAAAAAGACCCGCCGCCAATGCTCGTGTTGTTCATAAATTGTTCGATGGTATATTGTTTCACATCTTTGGGTTGGTCCGTTGTGCATGAAATAAATGCAAGTGTTATCAAGGTTAACGAAATTCCAATAAGTTTTCTCATTTTGTTTAATATTTAGTATTTAATTTTTTCGCCACCATCAAGTAATGTGCCGCCTATATAAAAAGAAGGTTATTAAGGCTTTGAGGGTGGTTTGTAGGAAAGGGGAAAATGCAGTGGTGTTCATTTACGATAATCCATTTGTTCATAAACGAACAGTGTGTTTTTGTCCTTTCATACTTTGTTTGATTTTTTTTTTGGTATCTATAGAAATTAATACCTATTTTTGTATGAATAAATTTGATTTGTCAATTAAATCTTTAGTAAAATGAAAAACATAACTTTATTATTTGCACTCCTCTTTTTTGCCGGGGCAGCAACTTTTTCTCAGGAACAAATAAGTTTTAAATTTTCTAACGCTAAAATTATCGGTGGCACTCATGATGTTTTGCAATTTGATATAGAAATAAAGGCAGATGCCCCAGGTACTTTTCATCGCGATTTGCAGGTCTATCTCGACTATAATACCTTGGCATTTGGTGAGGGTGCAGTTGCAGCCGGGAAGGTCAGCATTAGTGCGCTGGAGCTTATGGACAGCCATTATCTAACGGTGTCTTTGGTGGATAACACACCTTCCAAATTTGCTTTTATAAGCGAAGCGGTTGAAGAACTTAACCAACCGGGTACTGCAACCCATTTTTCTGAAGTGCCTGTCGAATATACAGGTTTTATCAGGGTTCAGATGGAGATTGACGATAACAACATACTTGCCGGGATAGCCTTTGATGAGGAGCTAATGAATGGGGGCCAATATATGCAATCTACCACATCTACCGATCCTATTGCTTATAACGACCCTTGTGTTTTTGAAAATGACCTCATGGATTTCTCATTTATTGCACATGAGATTGACCTTACGACCGGATGGGCCGGCATTTCAAG